>CBDTZE010000055.1:0-9262 GCA_965364815.1 uncultured Nitriliruptoria bacterium
GCTCAGCGACCGGCCCAGGCCCTGCTTCATGATCGTCGGGACGACGATCAGGCGCACGCCCTCGGGGAGTCGCTCGGCGACCTCGTGCACGATCCGGCGACCGCCGCCACGGTCAAGTGCGCGGGTTGCCGGTTCGCCGATCACGACGAGGTCGACGGCGGCGACGCGAGCAACCTCAACGATCGCGTCGACGACGGATTCCGACTCGCGCATGATGCGTTCGCAGTGGACCCCACGCTTGGCGGCCAGTCGTGCCACGGCCTGGAGGGCGGCCTCGGCCTCTGGGGCGGCCTGACCGGGGCGGCTGATGTGCAGCGCCGACAGGGTTGCACCGGCCGAGGAGGCCAGGTCGACGATCTGCGGCGCCTTGCGGTGCGCCATCTCGACGCTGGAGATCGGCACGAGGATGTGTCGGATCAGGTGCGGGGCGTCGGTGTCGAATGTCTCGTTCTCATCGGGCTGCTTCCCGGTCTCACCGGTGGCGTCCAGCGCCTTGCCGACCGTCAGTGGGCCGAGCAACTCGAAGATGACGACCGCGCCCAGGACGATGTTGGAGACGTCGGACCCGAGTCCCTCGACACCAGCCTCTGCCGCCTTCTCGACCGTGAAGGCCGCCAGGCCGATCGCCATGCCGGCGAACGGCATCAGCGACGCGCCCATCCAAGGCGCCCAACCCGACCGTCGTCCGGAACGGGAGAACTCAAGGCCCAGCCATGCGCCACCGACCTTGCCCACGCCGCGACCCAGGACGTAGACCCCGGCGAGGGCAGCCACACTCATCAACTCGGCGAAGTGGACGTTGGCACCGGCGACCAGGAAGAACACCAGGAAGATCGGGGCTTCGAGGGTTCGCAACGCCTCGAAGAGCGGGCGGGTGTCCCGGCGGTCGTTTGCGGCCAGGGCACCGGCGATCAGCGTCGACACCACGACGGGGGCGCCGGTGAAGCGCGAGGCGGCGACGACACCCGTCACGACCAGGACGACGAAGAGCAGACGCTCTCCCGCGCGGTGCACCGTGTGCATGTACCGCCGCAGGATGAAGGCACCGAGGCCACCGATGACGGCAGAGAGCAGCACCAGTTGGGCGAAGGCGATCAGGCCCTGGCTGGCGCCGTCCGGGGAGCGCTGCGCCAGGATGAACGGCAGGCCCAGCCCGTACAGCAGGGCGGACATGACGTTGTTCAACGCCGTGGCGGCCAGCGCGTGGTCGGTGAAGCCGCCCTTGGCGCGCTTGTTGGCGATGACCGCGACCAGCGTGGTCGGGGATGTGGACAGGGCGATCGCGCCAAGCAGGAAGGCGACCGCGACGTCCACGCCCAACGCCAGGGGAAGGGCGAACCCCAGCCCGAAGGACAGGAGGTTCTCCATGATCGAGAGCGGCGTCAGGGTGTGACGGATCTCCCGAAGCGCCGCCAACTCCAGCCGCTCACCGATCCCGAAGACGATGGCACCGAGCGCCAGCGCGATGATCGGGTCGAGGGCCACCAGTGCGTCGGCGTCGACGATGTCGAGCACCTCGGGACCGATCAGGATCCCGATGCCCAGGAAGACGATGACCTCGGAGAGGTACTGCCGGGTCGCGTGCCCCACGGCGAACGCGATCGCACCGAGGCCTGCGATCAGCAGCATCCCGGTGTCTGCGCCCGCCGGCGAGGCACCGGCCTCGGCAGCAAGGACGACCAGGTCAGGAATCAGCGGCAAGGAGCGGTCATGACGTCGATGCTTCCGGCCACGCTGATCCTCCTGGGCGAACCACGCAGGCTAGCGGTCCTCGTCTGCCGGAGGGCCCGCCTCGCCGTGCTTGAGGAAGTCGATCACGGAGTCGTAGTCGGGGTCGTCGTCGACCTCCTCGGGCGCAGCCACGGCGGGCTCAAGACCGAGATCGTGGCCATGCGTGTGGGCATGGACGCCACGCAGCTGCCCGGGCGCCGTCCGGATCGCCAGGCTGGTCGCGAGGGCCGTCGTGAGGGGAACCGCGGAGATCAGGCCGATGGAGCCGACCAGCGTCTTGACGATCTCCTCGGCGATGATCTCCGAGGTGACCAACTCCGCGACGGCGACGCCAGAGGTGGAGAAGAGCACCAGCAGGGCGAGCGACGCTCCTGCGTACGCCAGCACGAGGGTGTTGACGGTCGAGGCGATGTGGTCGCGCCCCACACTCATTGCTCGTGTGAAGAGGCTGCGCCACCCCAGGTCGGCGTTCGCTCCGCGCAGGGCGAAGACCGTCGAGGCCTGGCTGACGGTGACGTCGTCGAGGACGCCCAGTGCCGCGATGATCATGCCCGCCAGCACCAGGCCCTTGGGGTCGAGGTCCGGCACGGTGAACCGCGCCAGGTTCGCCTCCTCGGACGTGAAGCCGGTCAGGTGGACAAGGTCGATGAAGAACACGCCCAGCAGGACGGTCACCCCGAGCGCGACCGCGGTGCCGACGACGGCTGCTGCGGTCATGGCGTTGACGCCATGCGCCAGCGGCAGGGTCACCAACATCACCGCCAGCGCCCCGAAGAAGGCCACCGCGAAGGGACTGCTGCCCGCAAGGATCGCCGGAACCACGAAGCCGATGACGACGAAGAGACTCAGCCCCAGGCCAAGCAGCGAGCGCAGTCCGTGCACCCCGCCGATCGCGACGACCACGATGGCGAACAGTGCAAGCAGGAGCAGCAACGGCACACCGCGCTCGAAGTCGACGATCCCGTACGTGACCTCCTGGCCCTCCGGCGTGTCGAAGGTCGAGCGCACCATCTTGACCTCGTCACCGATGGCGACGTCGGGCAACCCGTCGAGGAGCGTGTCGACCTCGACGACGGTGCCTTCGTCGGGGCCGCCGATGATCTCCACCTCGATGATGGCGGAGAGCCCCGACGTGCCGAAGAAGTCGTCCCGGCCGGCGTCGTACTCGGCGACGCTGACGATCTGCCCGGAGACGAGGGCCTCCGGCACGGGGCCGTCAGGGACGATCGGGGAGATCGAGGGCGGCCAGAGCACGACGAGACCGGCGATCGTGATCGCGACCAACACGGCCACCGCGATCGTCAACTGGCGATGCAACCGGTCCACTGCCACTCCGAGTCAGGGGGCGGCGGAGCCTAGGTGTTTGGTCAGGCGACGTGGTCGAGCACCTCGAGCAGGCCGTCCAGCGAGAGGCCCTCGCCCGGGTTGCGCAGCTTGTGCAGCGCCCGGTTCTGCATCTGTCGGATGCGTTCACGAGTGAGGCCGAAGGCCACACCGATGGACTCGAGCGTCATGGGGTCGGCGCCGTCGAGGCCGAAACGCAGCACGAGGATCTCGCGCTCACGCTCCTCGAGGTCGGCCATCGCGTCGTGGATGCGACGCATGGCGTCCGATTCCTGGGCTTCGCGGGCCGGGTCCTGCTCGCGGTCCGCGATCAGGTCGCCCATCGAGCCCGAGCCGTCCTCACCGATCGGCCGGTCGAGGGAGACGAACTCCCGCATCACGTTGCGGATCTCACGGATCTTGTCGGCCGTCGAGCCGATCTCCGCGGCGATCTGGTCGTCGCTGGGGTCGATGCCGGAACGCTGCCGCAGGCGGCCCTCGGCGGCCCGCATCTTCGAGTTGAGCTCCCAGACGTGCGCCGGCACGCGGATCGTCCGGGCCTTGGACGCGACGCCGCGTTGCAGGGCCTGGCGGATCCACCAGACCGCGTAGGTCGAGAACTTGTAGCCCTTGGTGTGGTCGAACTTCTCGACGGCACGCAGGAGGCCCAGGTTGCCTTCTTGGATGAGCTCGATGAAGTCGAGGTCGCGGCCGGCGAACTTGCGAGCCTGGGGCACCACGAGCCGCAGGTTCGCCTGGATCATCCGCTCCTTGGCGCGCTCGCCGTCGAGGACCAGGAGGCGCAGGCGCGTGGCGGTGCGGACGCTCACGCCGCCCTCGTCGAGGAAGGCGCGGGCCTCGAGCCCGGACTGTTGCCTCTTGGCGAGGTCCGACTCCTGCTCCTTGTCGAGCAGGGCATGACGGCCGGCATCGTTGAGGTACTGACGGACGAGGTCCGTGCTGACGCCGTACGCGCCCGCGTCCGGCTTCGAGCTCTCCTCGGCGTCGATGTCGTCGACCAGCTGGATCCCGAGGCCGCGGGCGACGACCGTCGCCTCGTCGAGCCAGGTCTGACCGTCGACCTCTGGGGTGATCGTTCCCTGCAACTCGCTGAGCAGGATGAAGCCGCGTTCCTCCGCCAACTTCTGGAGGAGCTCAGGCATTGCTGCCTCGGCCGTCACCTCGAGCACACGGATCGTGGTGGCTCGCTTGGTCTTGGTCGCGACGGCCACAGGTGCCCTCCCCGGGTTCGGCGCCGCTGCCTCGGTGGTGGCATGCAGGTGGCGGCGCCATGTGGTGTGTCTTCACTATGACACCCCTGCGTGACCAGCTGTGTGCCCCAGTGGTCGAGATCGCCCCCATATGGCCAAGTTCACGTTCCGGCCATGTCCTTTCGGCCACATGAATGACCATTGACCGGCATGGTCACCCCCAAAACGACGAACGGACGGCGAGGCCGTCCGTTCGCTTGCAGCTGGGCAGGACCCAGCCGAGATCTACGTCACTCGCGACCGAGGCGGGAGCGCTTCTGACGGCGCGCCTCACCCTGGATGGACTGCGAGTTGTGCATGAACTTGCGCAGACGACGGTCGAAGTCCTTGTCGATCGTCGAGCGGCGGGGACGGTCGGCGTCGCCGCGGTCCTCCCAGCCCTCCTGGGCCTGCTTGATGGAGAGGCCGATCTTGCCGTCCTCACCCATCGACACGACCTTGACGGTGACGATGTCGCCCTCGCCGAGGTGTGCGTAGATGTTCTCGACGAAGCCGGAGTCGACCTCAGAGACGTGGACAAGGCCGGTCAAGGTGCCGCCGCCGCCGTCGGAGATGTCGACGAATGCGCCGAAGTCGACGAGACGAGCCACCTTCCCCGGGACGACAGAACCCTGGTTGGGGGCCTGTGCGGCGTCGGGGAGCTCAGTGAGCTCTTCGACCTCGGCCACTGGGGCTGCGGCAGTCTCGACCTCGGCCTTCGGCGAGGCGGGGGCCTCGTCGACTGCGGGGGCCGGCTCTGCGACGGCTTCTTCAGGGGCGGCGGGAACGGTCTCGACCGCGGGCGTTTCCTCGGACACGGGTGTGCACCTCCAGGCGCGGGGTCCCCCCGGGGCGCACGGCGCGACCGAAGGGTTGAAGTACGAAGTTTTGCGTGACTGCTGGCGTCAGCGAGTGACGTGGGAAGTCGGGGGCGAAGGTAGCGCGCCCGTGTCCGGCCACAGACGTCGTGCGTGCGCTGTCATGCGGTGGGCGGGGTGCCGCCCTCGTCCGGTGTCGCGATCGACGGCGTCGGCGGTGGGCTGGTGACGGCGCCTGCCGACCCCTGGCGGGCTCGGGCAGCCGCGGGCAACTCGCCCTACGGGTAGTCGATTCGCGGGTGGTAGACGCCCACCAGGGCCTCGATGATGGAGTTGCGAACGGTCGTCAACTCGTGGAACGTCAGGTCGGTGTTGTCGAACTGGTGGTCGTCGAGCCGCTCCTGGATGAGCTTGTCGACCGTCTGCTCGATCTCCTCGCGCGGGAGGGTCCCCTTCTTCATCGCGGCGGCCCGGGTCGCTGCCTCGGACGAGTCCGCGATGAACAGGATCGCCGCTTCCTTGCGCCGCGGCTTGTGGCCGCTGTAGCGGAAGTCCTGCTCGTCCACGGCGTCGACGTCACCCTCGGCCAGGCGCAGCGCCTTGTTGTAGAAGTAGGACACCAGCATCGTGCCGTGGTGCGAGCCGATGGCGGCCACGACCTCCGGCGGGAGCTTGTACTCCCGGGCCATCTCGACGCCGTCGACGACGTGGTTCTGGATGATCACCGCGGAGATGCGCGGTTCGAGGTCGTCGTGGGGGTTGGCGATGCCCTGCTGGTTCTCGATGAAGAAGTGGGGCTGGCGGACCTTGCCGATGTCGTGATAGAGCGCCGCCACGGATCCGAGCAGTGGGTTGGCGCCGATCTGACGGCAGGCGCGCTCCACCAGCGACGCGACCATCACCGAGTGGTTGTACGAGCCCAGCGCCTTCTGTTCGAGCTCGCGCAGCAACGGGTGGTTGCGATCCGCGAGGTCGAGCAGAGCGGTCACCGTCGGCAGGCGGAACGTCGATTCCAGGAAGGGCAACACGCCCTGGACGAGCATCGCCGTCAGGATCCCGTTGCCCAGTCCGGCCAGGATGGCGACCACGGGCGACTCGCCGTTGGAGAAGGCGAATTCCAGCGTCAGGGCCAGCAGCGGATAGCCGACGAATCCGCGCAGCGTGGCCTGGCGCAGGTCGCCGCGCGAGCTCAGGTCGGTGACCAGCGGGACGGACGCCATCACGGAGCCGGCGACGAACACCACGGCAGCCGTCTGGTCCGGGGCCAGCAGGAGCACCAGGACGACGGCAGGCGCCAGCAGGGCCAGCCCCACCACGGGCGACGTCAGCAGCGCCCCGAGCATCCCCAGCGCCCCTCCGGGAGCCAGGTACCACCACGCCTGTCCGGCACTCTCGGCCAGGAGGTCGACGCCGACGGCCACGGCCGCGAAGCCGGCCACCAGGCTGGCCAGGAGCAACACCTTGCGACCGGAGGCGAACAGCAGCTTCTGCTGCGCCCGCAGATAGGCGCCGGAAGCGGCCGACACGACCAACATCGCCAGGAACGCGGTCCCGAAGGCGCGCCACGGGTCGGTGCCCTCCAGGCCAAGCTGCGCCATGGCCTGCGCCTGCAGCGGCGCGACGACCTCGCCGGAGCGGACGATCACGTCGCCGGGCCGCCAGCTCTGCACCACGTCGGAGACCGCGTCGGCAGCGCGTTGGCGCGCAGCGGCCGTGGCGTCAGGGTCGACGGTGACCGTGGGCTGCATGACCGCTTCGATGAGCGG
The DNA here is from genome assembly GCA_965364815.1 of uncultured Nitriliruptoria bacterium. GTDB lineage: Bacteria > Actinomycetota > Nitriliruptoria > Nitriliruptorales > Nitriliruptoraceae > CBDTZE01. The sequence continues at coordinate 6,889 of CBDTZE010000055.1, forward strand.
GCGCACGACCAGTTGGCCGACCTCGCCCGGGAAGTCGCGCACGGCGAGTTCTGACCGCAACTGCTCGGAGACGACGCGCTGCAGTTCCTCGGCCGAAATGCGCGAGCGTGCAAGGTCCTGGGCGATCTCGACGGTCTCGGCCTCGACGAGGTTGAGGGCGACGGTGTCGAGGTCGATCAGCGCCAGCAAGGCGTCATCGCCCAGCATCAGCACCTGGTCGCGCAACTGGGCGAGCTGTTCCTCGCGCGTGGGTTCACGCGTGCCCGGCTGCGTGGACTGCGCGTTGCCCTCCGAATCGACGGACGGGGCAGGCGTCGGGCTCACACGCGGTCTGCGAGCGTCCTCGACGGTCTGGAAGACCTCGCGAACGGCGGCGACGACCGTGGCCTGGGCCTCCTCGTCCACGACGCGGACCGGGCCGACCGACTCCGAGGCCGTTCTCCTGGCCAGTTCCGTGGCCTCGACGTCGACGAGGTTGATGACCTCACCGGCGACGACGGTGCGGGGTGAGGGCTCGCCCTCACGGACCGGCGCGGCCTCGCTGACGGACGACAGTGCGACCATCAGCGGAACGATCACCAACAGCAGTGCGGCAGCGGCGAGCCGCTGCAACAGCACGCGAGGTGCTCGGTTCAGGACCACGGGGGGACCTTCAGGCGGCGGAGGTGGCGGAGGGCGTGACCCACTGGCAGGTCGCACCCTGGCCGACGCGATCGCCAAGCGTAAGCACGTCGACCGGCCTCGGGGGACGTTGTCGAAGCGCACGCCGCACGCGCCATCCGGTGACCGAAAAGGGCAGGCGAAGCGCGCGTCGAGGTGTCATCGACGATCAGGCCGGCCGGGCGGCGGCCGAGGCCTCGGCCCAGTACGGCGCGATCGCCGCCGCCTGGTCGGGGTGGGTCACGATCCAGAACTCGTCTGCCTCGACCGCGGCCAGGACCGCCCGGGCCACGGCGTCGGGTGAGGTGCCCTGCTGGACCTCCTTGCCGACATGCCGGGCCATCGCCCCGGCGGGCCCGTCCGCGTGACCGGACAGCACGCCGGCGTCGGCACTGGTGACGATCCCCGTGTCCGTCCACCCGGGACACAGCACGCTCACGCCCACGCCCGGTGCGGATCGCTGCACCTCCAGGCGCAGGGCCGAGGACATCCCGACCACCGCATGCTTGGAGGCCGTGTACGGGGCGCCGTACGGCATGGGAAGGATCCCTGCCATCGAGGCCGTGTTGACGATGTGGCCGCGGCCACGTTCGACCATCGCCGGCACGAAGGTCCGGATCCCATGGACGACGCCCCGAAGATTGACGTCCAGGACGCGTTCCCACTCGTCCGCCGGCAACTCCCAGGCCGGGCCGAGCATCCCACCGACCCCGGCGTTGTTGCAGATCAGGTCGACGGCGCCGAAACGCTGCTCGGCGCGGTCGCGGGCCAACTCCAGCGCCGCCTCGTCCGCCACGTCGGCGGCCAGCGCCAACACGCGGTCCGGAGCTCCGAGCCCGGCGAGGGCGCGCGTCACGCCATCCTCGTTGCGATCGATGCCGACGACGTTGACGCCGCGAGCAACAAGGGCCCGGCACAGGGCCAGGCCGATTCCGTGGGCAGCACCGGTCACGGCAGCCGTGCAGTCAGTCAGTTCCACGTCAGGTCCCGCAAGGTCGGCAACGCCGACCGAGCCAAGCCGTCAGCGGGCGTGGACGCCACTGATCGACGAGGGTGCGGAGTTGGCCGCCGGCGGAGCCGCCAGCATGCCCAGGGTCGTCGAGGCGACCAGGAAGAGTCCGAGCACGACGGCCCGATCCCGCAGTCGATCGCGCAGGGGTGTGGTCAGAGCCGTTGACATGTCCATGGTCCTCTCTTCGGCACGATGGGCGCTGGGCTTGAGCGCCTGCTTGCCTCGCGGGCGCCCAGCGACCTGTGGAGCAGCCCGTGATCGATCCCGACACCCCGCCACTGCACGAGGGGCTGCGCGATACCGAGGCCCACGACCTCGACGGGCTGCTGATCCTTGGCTTCGGCGGCCCCGAGGGCATGGACGAGGTCGTCCCCTTCCTCGAACACGTGACCGCTGGACGCGGCATCCCCCGCGAACGCCTGGTCGAGGTCGGGGCGCACTACGAGCTGTTCGGTGGCGTCTCCCCCATCAACGCCCAGACGCGGTCGCTCGTCGAGGCCGTTCGGGTCGAGCTCGCCCGCCGCGGGATCGACGTCCCGCTGTACTGGGCCAACCGCAACACCGCCCCGTTCGTCGAGGACGTCGTCGGGGCGATGTGGGACGACGGCGTGCGCAACGCCGCCTTCCTGCCGACCTCGGTCTTCTCCAGCTACTCCGGCTGCCGGCAGTACCGCGAGGACGTGGCCCGCGCCTGCGAGGCCC
>CBDTZE010000056.1:0-9119 GCA_965364815.1 uncultured Nitriliruptoria bacterium
AGAACATGCGTGTTCGTTCCCACATCTGGGACAGAACACGCATGTTCTCACTCGGGGCGCGGCTCGATCGGCGGCCTCGGGGGCGGACGGTGGCCGTCTGTACGCTGACCGTGTCCTCCGGCGCCTCTTGTCGCGCCACCACACGTCCCTCGGAGCCATGCCATGGGCTACGCGCACCCCTCCTTCTCCGCCATCGAGTCGACCGACCCGGAGATCGCACGCCTGATCGTCGCCGAGGCAGAGCGCGAACAGGCCGCCATCCGGCTGATCGCCTCGGAGAACTACGCGTCCGAGGCCGTGATGGCCGCCACCGGCTCCGCCCTCAACAACAAGTACTCGGAGGGCTACGCCGGCAAGCGCTACTACGAGGGCCAGCAGGTCATCGACGAGGTCGAGACGCTGGCGCAGACCCGCGCCCAGGAACTCTTCGGCGTCGACCACGCCAACGTCCAGCCGTACTCGGGTTCGCCGGCCAACCTCGCGGTCTACCTGGCGTTCGCCGAGGCCGGCGACACGATCATGGGCATGGGTCTCGCCCACGGCGGTCACCTCACCCACGGTCACGCGGTGTCGGCAACGGGCAAGTGGTTCAACGCCGTCCACTACGGCGTGCGCAAGGAGACGGGCGTCGTCGACATGGACGACGTGCGTGAACTGGCCCTGGAGCACCGGCCCAAGATCCTGTGGTGTGGCGGCACGGCCGTGCCTCGCACGATCGACTATCCGGCCTTCAAGGCCATTGCGGACGAGGTCGGGGCGCTCCTGGTCGCCGACATCGCCCACATCGCCGGACTCATCGCCGGTGGCGCCCACCCCAGCCCCGTCGGGATCGCGCCGGTCATCACGACCACCACCCACAAGTCGCTGCGCGGCCCGCGCGGCGCCATGATCATGACGGATGCGGACCACGCCAAGGCGATCGACAAGGCCGTCTTCCCGGGTCTGCAGGGCGGTCCGCACAACCACACCACGGCGGCCATCGCCGTCGCCCTCAAGGAAGCGGCGACCAGCGAGTTCAAGACGTACGCCCACCAGATCGTCGCCAACGCCAAGGCGCTGGCCGGCGGCCTGGCCGAGCGCGGCTTCGACCTGGTCTCCGGCGGCACGGACAACCACCTCGTGCTGATGGACCTGACGTCCAAGGACCTGCCGGGCAAGCCCGCCGCCCAGGCCCTCGACCGTGCCGGCATCGTCTGCAACTACAACGCCGTCCCGTTCGACCCGCGCAAGCCCTTCGACCCGTCGGGCCTGCGCCTGGGCACCCCAGCGGTCACCTCGCGCGGCTTCGGCCCCGACGAGATGGTCAAGGTCGCCGCCTGGATCGACGAGGTCGTTGACGCCGCCAAGAAGGACGACGAGCACACGATCGAGAGAATTCGGGGCGAGGTCGCGACTTTGTGCAACGATTTCCCTGCGCCGGGCATCTCGGTCTGACGCAACCCTGATCGGCGGCCGCACGCCGCCGACAGGACAGCCAGGCCCAAACCCACCACCTCGACCGCGAGCGGATCGATGACGCCCTACCTGCTGGTCTTCGCGACCGCCGCCTTGGTGACGGCTTTCGTGATGCCGCTGGTCATCCGGTTGATGCGCAGGCTCGGGGCCGTCGACACGCCTGCTGACCCTCGCAAGGTCCACACCGAACCGGTGCCCACGATGGGCGGGATCGGCATGGTGCTCGGGTTCCTGGCGGCCTTGGGCGTCGCTGCGGCGATCCCTGAGTTCCGCGAACTGTTCCAGACGACGTCCGAGCCACTTGGCCTGTTGATCGGCGTGCTCGCCATCGCGGCCGTCGGCATCGTCGACGACTGGCGCGGACTGCCCCCGACCGTCAAGTTGGCTGGCCAGATCCTCGCCGCCTTCGGGCCGGTCTTCTTCGGCATCCAGATCATCTTCGCCTTCGTGCCTGGCCTGGGCATCGTCGCCCTCGCGCCGGACATCGGGTTCCCGCTGACGATCGTGGCGATCATCGCCATGGTGAACGCCGTCAACCTGATCGACGGGCTCGACGGCCTGGCGGCTGGTGTCGTCGGGATCGCCGCCGTCGGCTTCTTCGCCTTCGCGACCCTGACCGGCGAGGCCGGACTGACCGAGTCCGTCCCGACGTCGGCGCCCCTGGTGGCTGCCATCGTCGCCGGCATGTGCATCGGCTTCCTGGTCCACAACTTCCACCCTGCCAAGGTCTTCATGGGCGACACCGGGGCGATGGTCCTCGGGTTGCTGCTGGCCTCGGCCGGGGTGTCGTTCGTCGGACGCACCACGGCACCGTCCTACGGCGACTTCGCCGGGTCGGTCCCGCTCCTGGTTCCGGCCTTGGTGCTGGCGATTCCCTTCATCGACACGGCCTTCGCCGTCGCGCGGCGCGCCTATCGCAAGCAGGGCATCACGGTCGCGGACAAGGGCCACCTGCACCACCTGTTGATCGCCTTCGGGCACTCCCACCGCCGCGCCGTGCTGACGATGTACTACTGGTCCGCCGTGGTCGCCTTCGCGGCCGTTGGCTGGGTCGTGGCGGACCAGACGCAGGTGCTCCTGGCCACGGTTGCGGCGATCATCGTCGGCGGCCTGCTGACCGCACTGGGCGTCCGGCCGGCCGAGTCGACCGCCGGGTCAGGCGAGGACACGGAGGTCGCGGGGCAGACGACGCCGGAGTCTGCGGGCGCCACCGTCCACCCGCTGCGGCGCGACGTCAGCTGACGTCGTGCGTGTGGAACTTGGGCGTTAAGGTCGCGGGTCGACTCAGGGGCGCACCATCAGCGATCATCGTCTTGGCATCTTCTCGGCCGTGTTGCAGATGCTCCCCAAGGGGCACCTCGTCGACGTCGCGACCGGCCACGGCAAGTTCGCCGTCGCTGCGCGTGACCTCGGTTGGCAGGTCACGGCCTTCGACGCCCGGACGGTGCGCTTTCCCGACGAGTCGGGGATCGACTTCGTCCAGGCCGACGTGCGCGACTTTGTCTTCCCCGAGTCGGCCACGGCCGTCAGCATCCTGGGCCTGCTCTACCACCTCGAGCTGCCTGCCGTTCGTGACCTGTTGGCCCGGACCAGCCACCTGCCAACCATCCTCGACACGCACGTGGCGATCCACGCCGATGACGTGGTCGATGGCGTGGCCGGCCGTCAGTTCTGGGAGAACCAGGAACGGCCGACGGCGTCTGTGGGCAATGCGCACTCGTTCTGGCCCACGGAGTTGGAGTTGACGAAGCTGCTGCTGGAGGCGGGGTACGCCTCGATCTGGCGCCATGTGCCCTCGCACCGCCCCGACCGAACCTTCTGGCTCTGCCTGCCGTCCGGCGCACCGAGATTGGACCAGTGGGAGGCGTTCGTGGACGCCTCGACCTTGGACGAGGACGATCTGTTCGCCCGGGTGAGGAAGCGCACCAGCCGACCCACGACGTCGCACGCTGATGCGCTGGCGTTGCAGGCCGAGGAGGGGCCCAGCGCCGACCGCATGGCGGAACTGGAGGCGCGCCTGGCGTCGAAGGAACGGGAGCTGGCGGCCTTGCGCGTCTCCCACGAGCGCCTCGCCGGGCATCCCGCGGTCAAGGTGCTGCGCCGGGTGCGGCAACTTCGCCGCTGATCTCCCGGCGAGCGGGCATTTCGCGCACGTTCGGGTCGGCTGCGAGGATTTGGTAGGGGATCGGCGGCGCCGCGGCGAAGGTGGAGGGGCACTCCCGAAGCCATGAAGGGCCCTCCAGTGTTCCGCAAGAACTTCGTCAAGATCGTCGCCGTTGGCGCCGCCGTCGCCACCGTGACGGCAGGCCAGACCAACGCCGTGCCGCGCCACAACACGCCGCTGCACGAGGCCGGCTACGCCCGCCAGGTCCAGCACGCGCCCCCGGAGACGGAAGGCGACTTCCTCGACTTCGAGCACGTGGCCAACATCGACCTGAGCGCGTACCAAGCGCTGGCGCTCGACCCGAACGGCAACCCCTTCGCGGCCGACTCCGGCATGGGCACCTTCATCGACTTCGAGTCCTGGGAGGTCGGCAGCGAGGGGTTGCGTGACTTCGCGTTCCTCGGCACGGACTTCGACGGCACGTTCATCATCGACATCACCGCCCCCGAAGAGCCGTACATCCGCGGGCACATCCCCTGCCGGTACGAGCAGAACGAGGTCAAGTTCGTCCACGGCCTCGACCGCCCCGTGATCGCCATCGCCAACCAGCGCGGCATCTCCTGCGTCCCCGAGGGCTATGAGACCGTCGTCCACGACGTCGGCGTCGGCCCGCTCCGCCTCGGTGGCCGGGCCTCGTCCGAGGTCCTGTCGTTCTGGGACCTGAGCAACCCCGACGACCCGGAGTTCATCTCCGCGTACAACGACACCGCCTCGGGCAACGCCCACACCATGGCGGCCCACCCGACCGAGCCGATCGTCATCCCGGTCAACGGCTCGGCCGACCGCCTGGTCTTCGTGGACGTCTCCGACATCCTCAACCCCGTCCCGCTGGCGACGATCGACACGCCGCAGACCGTCCACAAGGCCAGTTTCTCGCCCGAGGGCAACCGCCTCGGCGTGGCCGGCGGCCTGGTCCAGGCCGTCTCGATCTTCGACACCACGGACCCGGCCAACCCCACGCTGGAGGCCGCGGCAAGCGCCCCGGGCCAGACCTATCAGCACGAGGTCATGCCGTTCACGCAGGTCGACCCCATCACGGGGATCGAACGCCAGCTCCACATCGTCAGTGAGGAGAACCTCGGCGGCCCGTTCGCCGGCTACTGCTCCAGCACCGGCTTCTACGTGTACGAGCAGGTCGGACCCGCCCTGACGCCGCTGTCCTTCAACACCGCAGGCTTCACCGCGGGAACCTCGACCGTCACCGAGGGTGAGAACGAGTACTGCACCGCCCACTACGGCTCGACCAGCCAGGACGGCATGTCGTACGTGATCCCCTGGTACATCGCGGGCTTCTACCTCTTCGACTTGTCCAACCCCGTCCTGCCGGTGGAGATCGGCCACGCCTTCTTCCCGGACTCCAACGTGTGGACGGCCAAGACCTACAAGGGCAACTACGTCTACGCCGGTGACCTCTTCCGTGGCTTCGACGTGTTCCGTTACACCGGGGACCGCGAGCTCGGCGCCGTGACGGCGCCCGAGGAGAGTGGGCAGGCTCCCGCGCCCGCCCCGGCCCCCGAACCGACACCCGAGCCCGCGCCGGCACCCGAACCCGCCCCTGCGCAGCAGCCCCTGCCCGCAACCGGCGGTGGCCTCGTGATCGGCCTGCTGGGCGTGGCCGCGGCCACGGCCATCCGGCGCAAGGACTGATCTCGCAGGAACGACCTTCGTGGACCCCATGCTCCCGAGCGTGGGGTCCACGGCTTTTCGTCGGTGACGTGGGATCGGCGCGTGCGGTTCGTGCATCCCGCAAGGGGTCGGTTCCCCGCCTTCACACCGAAGGGGTAACGTCCCGCCCGTCATGTCCAACACCCGTCGAACCGAACGCCAGGCACTCTGGCATGAGCTTGACAATGGTTGGTACATGTCGGCCGAGCTCCTCACGGCGACATTTGTCTGGGGCGGTCTCGGTTGGCTGGTTGACCGCTGGTTGGGGTTTGCACCCTGGGTCATGGTCGTAGGATTTGTCCTCGGCTTCTGTCTCGGGATGTACCTGATCTTCCTGCGGGCCAACGAGCAAGGCAAAGCCGAAGATGCCAAGCGACCGCGCCTGTAGGGTGCGGCCCCTGAAGCTCCCGGTCATGTCTTCGGCACGATCGCAGAACCCCATCACCTCCCGCCCCCCGCGGCTGCGTGCCCTCCGGCGCGTCCGTGCACCACGAGGCAGTCCCTTGGTCGACAACGAGGTCACCATGGCCCGCGCCGCACTTCGTGTGGGCGTGGTTCTGGCGATCCTCGCGGTGATCATCGCGGGCACCTTCCGCGGTCTGCCCGGTGCGCTCACGGCCCTCGGTGCGGTGGTCCTGGTGGTCGGACAGTTCGCCATCACGGGTCGTTCGCTGGCCTGGGCCGCGAAGTTCGGCCCGACGGCCGTGCAGGCGACTGCCCTCGGCGGCTTCGGTCTGCGCCTGATGATCTACGCCGGCCTGATCATCGCGCTGCGCCCCGTCGAGGCCATTGACGGCCCGGTCCTCGCGATCACGACGGCAGCATCACTCATTCTTCTCCTGGCCTACGAGGTCCGGCTGGTCATGACCCACAGTGAGATGTGGTTCGTGACCCTCCCGGGCGACGAGGTCAACGCCAGTCCCAAGACCCTTGTCTCCACGCTTTCCGGAAAGGACAGCGCGTGAACTTGCTCGCAACTGAAGGTGGCGGCGGCTTCCACGTCCCGCCACTCGAGGAGCTCTTCGAGTTCCCGGCGTTCCTGTTCAAGGACTCGACCTGGTTCGCGCTGAACCGCACGGGCCTGCTCTACCTCCTCGCTGCGGCGATCGTGGTCGGGCTCATGATGGCGGCGTTCCGCAACCCGCAGGTCGTTCCGGGCAAGCTCCAGGCCGCCATGGAGGCGGTCGTGGACTTCATCCGCGAGGGGATCATCCTCGAGGTCATGGGCCCGGCGGGTCTTCGCTACCTGCCCCTGCTCACCTCGATGTTCCTCTTCATCTTCGTGAACAACTTCTACGAGATCATGCCGCTGGTGCAGTTCCCCAGCACGTCGCGCATGGCGCTCCCCGCCTTCCTCGCCTTCGTCGTCTGGACGATGTTCATCCTCGTGGGCATCAAGACGCAGGGCCTGAAGTACTTCAAGAACGTGGCCGTCCCCGGTGGCGTGCCTGCGTTCGTCCTCCCGCTGGTCATCCCGATCGAGATCGTCTCGACCTTCATCGTGCGTCCGCTCACGCTGTCGGTCCGACTGTTCGCGAACATGATGGCGGGTCACATCCTGCTGGCGATCATCTTCATCGCCGCCAACGCCTTCCTGCTCGACGTCCACAGCGGCATCGCGGGTCTGTCCTTCAACTGGAAGGGCTCCCCGATCGGCCTCATCGCGTTGGCGTTCGGCCCCGCGATGGTCGGCTTCGAGCTCATGGTCGGCGCCCTGCAGGCCTACATCTTCACGATCCTGACCGCGGTCTACATCAGCTCTTCGATGAGCGCGGACCACTGATCCCCCGGGATCACCACTGACTTGGTCGAGGCGTACTGCCTCGTCCCACTGCAAGCCCCCCGAGACGGCACAAGCCGATCGGACACGACCCCCTTGACCACCCTGGCGCGCACGGCGCCGCACAAGGAGAAGAACATGACTGACGCAGGACTCGGTTCCATCGGTGCCGGACTCGTCTATGGCCTCGGAGCCATCGGCCCCGGCATCGGCATCGGCTTCCTCGTCGGCAAGGCCATCGAGTCGATGGCTCGCCAGCCTGAGGCCGCCGGCATGGTCCGCACGACGATGTTCCTGGGTATCGCCTTCGTTGAGGCGCTCGCCCTGTTCGGCTTCGTCCTCTCGTTCATCGTCTGACGCCTCGCGCCTGACGCTCTGAACACCACAGAAGGACGAACGCATGGACTTCCTGCTTCTCGCCGCTGAGAGCGGCGCCGAAGAGGCTTCCGGCCTGGGGATCATCCTCCCCGCGGCCGCGGAGCTGTTCTACGGTGCCATCTCGTTCCTGATCGTGTTCTTCGCACTCAAGAAGTTCGCGTTCCCCAACCTCAACGCCATGCTCGACGAGCGGCGTGAGGCCATCCAGGGGAAGATGGAGGCGTCTGACGCTGCTCTGGCCGAGGCCGAGCGTGTCAAGGCCACCTACGCCTCGAAGATCGACGATGCCCGCACGGAGGGCAACAAGATCATCGAGGACGCGAAGGGCACCGCTGAGGCGCTGCGTCGCGACATCGTCGCCAAGGCTGAGGCCGAGGCACAGGCGATCGTCGCCCGCGCCCAGGCCGAGGTCGCGACCGAACGTGACCGCGCCCTGTCGGAGCTTCGCGCCGAGGTCGGGACGATGTCCGTCGACCTGGCCGCGAAGATCGTCGAGAAGGAACTGGACGCCTCGGCGCACCAGGGCCTGGTGGACGAGTACATCGCCCGCCTTTCTCGCTCGAACTGACGACCCGCAAGCCGGCCTTCGGGCTGGCGAACCGACGAGGTTGACCAATGACTGACGCGATCGACGCGTACGCACAGGCCGTCGTGGCCCTGGCGACGGCGGAGGACGCTCTCGACACTGTCGAGGACGAGCTCCTGACCGTCACCCGGGCGATCGACGCCAACAACGAGCTTCGCGAGAAGCTGGTTGACGCGAACCTGCCCCTGGCCGTGCGCCTCGGGTTCGTCGAGTCCGGCGTGCTCACTGTCGCCCACCCCGCCACGCGCGCTGCGCTGGCGGCGGTGATCGCAGCAGAGCGTGTCTCGGACCTGACGGCGATCGCCACGCGCGTCGCCTCCCAGGCTGCTGAGGCCCGGGAGCAGGAGTTGGCGGAGGTCTACGTGGCCGCCCCGCTCGACGACGCTCGCAAGGAGCAGCTGCGTGCAGCCCTCGAGGCCCGCACCGGCAAGAAGCTCACGATCAAGGTCTTCGTCGACCCGTCTGTCATCGGTGGCGTTCGCGCGCACATCGGCGACATGGTCATCGACGACTCGGTGGCTCGCCGCCTGGCCGACGTCAAGACCCGCATCGGCGCCTGAGCGCCAACTGCCCCGGCACCAAACCAATGTCCCGCAACGGACAAGAACGAGGATCGATCGCGATGGCTGACCTCTCGATCAGCACGGAGGACGTCTCCTCCGCCCTGAAGACCATGCTCGCTGACTACCAGCCCGGCCTCGCGGCCGAGCAGGTCGGTCGCGTCGTGTCGACCGGCGACGGCATCGCCATGGTGTCCGGCCTGCCCGGCACGATGGCCAACGAGCTGCTCGACTTCGGTGGCGGCACGTTCGGCATCGCCATGAACCTCGACGAGCGCGTCATCGGCGTCGTCATCATGGACGAGGCCTCGGCCGTCGAAGAGGGCATGACGGTGCGTCGCACCGAGCGCGTGCTCTCCGTCCCCGTCGGTGACGCCATGCTCGGTCGCGTGGTCGACCCGCTGGGTCGTCCGATCGACGGCAAGGGCCCCCTCGAGGAGTCCAAGCTCGACGGCCAGCGTCCGCTCGAGGTCCAGGCGGCCTCGGTCGTGGAACGCCAGCCCGTCCACGAGCCGATGCAGACCGGCATCA
>CBDTZE010000057.1:0-9116 GCA_965364815.1 uncultured Nitriliruptoria bacterium
GTCAGGTCGTCGTGGTGCCCGGTGACGGCACGACCCCGACCGACGGTGGCGTCTCGACGGACGGCGGCGCGACGACCGTCCCAGGGACGACGGAACCGGGCACGACCGGCGACGCCACGACCTCCGGCGGAGGAACGACCACCACGCCCGAGGGTGGCACGACCACGACGACCGGCGGCGGCACGACGACGACGACCGGCGGCGGCGACAACAGCACCTCGGGTGAGGGACAGGCGCCCGCCGGTGCCAAGGACACGCGCAGCGCTCCGGCCGGAGGCACCGGCGGGGCCACGGACGTCGGCGTGACCGAGTCCGCCATCAAGATCGTCAACGTCTCCGACGTCGGTGGCGCCCTGCCAGGCCTCATGGAGGATGCGCGCGACGCGATCACCGCGTACGTCGCGTTCTTCACCGCCACGGAGGGGACGATCTACGGCCGCAAGTTGGAGTTGGAGGTCAAGGACTCCGCGATCGACGACGGCCAGAACCGCAAGCACTATCAAGCGGCCTGCGAGCAGTCTTTCGCTGGCGTCGCGTCCATGTCCGCGAACGACGGCGGAGCGGCCGGGCCGATCAAGGACTGCGGCATCCCGGACCTTCGCACGGCTGCGGTCAACGAAGCCATCCAGACCGTCGCCAGCGTCTACGGCGTGGATGCCATGAAGCCGGGCCTGCTGCCCACCTCTGAGTACAACTACTGGGCGGAACAGCACCCGGGTTCGATCAAGAAGGCGGCCTACCTCTACCTGGACAACGCCACGACCCAGTACCAGGGCGTCCAGAACCGGGGCGGCACGGAGAAGGTCGGCTACAAGTGGATCTACGTGAAGGCCATCGGCCTCGCGGAGACCAACTACTCCACCTACGTGATCGAGATGAAGGAAGCGGGCGTCGAGTTCGTCACCATCCAGGGCGCCGTCAGCAACGCGGTCCGGATGGCGAAGGCGATGCGCCAGCAGGGCTTCGAGCCCAACGTCTACGCCCTGCAGACCAACGTCTACAACCCGGACCTGATCACCCAGGGCGGCGCGGACATCGAAGGCGCCCATGTTGCCGTCACGGGTTCGCTGGTCGAGGAGATCTCCCAGGTTCCGGAGATGCAGGTCTATGCCGAGTGGCTGCAGCGGACCAAGGGTCCCAACGCGCAACCCACGGGCCTCGGGATGTACGCCTGGTCGGCCGGCCGCCTGTTCACCGACCTGCTCAAGCAGGTCGGGCCCAACCTGACGCGCAAGGCCTTCCTCGCGGAGGTGGCCAAGGTCAAGGGCTTCAGCAACAACGGGCTCATTCCGAAGCAGGACATCGGCAGCAAGGTGCCGGCGGACTGCATCATCATCGTCGAGGTCGCCGGTGGCGCCTTCCGTCGCGTCGAACCGGCCGCAGGGCCGGGCTTCAGATGCGACAATCGCGTGGTCAGCACCAGCTGACCACGCTCGGGATCAAGGGTGGGGAGCCCATGACCAACAACCTGTACTGGCGCGTTCCATGAAGGGACGTCTCGTTCCGCTGCTCGTCGGCGTCTACGTCATCCTGCTGATCTCGTCCGGCCTGGACTCGTCCTTCGAGGGCGTCTTCCGGTTCGCGATCCTCGGCCTGGTGACGGGCTCTGCCTACGCGATCGCGTCCAGTGGGCTGGTGATCACCTACGCCACGTCGAACGTCTTCAACATGGCGCACGGCGCCATCGGCATGGTCATGGCGTTCATGTACTGGGAGTTGTCGGGCAACCGAGGGCTTCCGACGTGGCTCGCCGCCCTCTTGGTGGTGTTCCTGATCGCCCCATTGTTCGGCGCCTTCCTCGAACGCGTGCTGATGCGTCGGCTCACCACGGCCAGCGTGACGGCCTCGCTGACGGTCACCGTGGGGCTGTTCGTGATGCTCATCGGCATCGCTCGAACGATCTGGCCCCCGGCCGGCCGTGCCGTCGACCCGTTCTTTCCGGGCAAGCAGTTCCAGATGGCCGGCGTCGGCGTCACCTACCACGAGGTCCTGACCTTCGTGACGGGGGCTGCCGTTGCCGGCGGCCTCTACCTGCTGCTCAACCGCACCCGCACCGGGATCGCGATGCGAGCCATCGTCGACAACCGCGAACTGCTGGCGCTGCACGGCGCCCGGCCGCAGTACCTCGGCATGTTGTCGTGGGGGATCGGTTCCTCGCTTGCGGCGCTGGCCGGGATCCTGCTGGTGCCTGTCCTGCAGCTCGACTACTTCACCCTGACGCTGGTCGTCATCAACGCCTATGCGGCGGCCATGGTCGGCCGGCTCAAGTCCTTGCCTCGCACCTTCGCCGGCGCCATCGCACTCGGGCTGCTGTTGGAGCACTCCCGGCTCTTCTTCGGCCTCCTCCCGGACGGCTTCCAGGAGAGCCAGGCGGAGTTGCTCAAGGGCCTTCGCTCGGCGCTGCCCACCCTGTTCCTCTTCGCGACGATGCTCCTCTTGCCGCAGGACAAGCTCCGCGTCGGTGTCATCGAGGGCGCCTCGTTGGCCAAGCTCCCCAGCCGCCAGAAGACCGTCGCGTGGGGCATCGCCCTGGTCGTCGGGGTTGGCCTGGCCACGCAGGTCCTCGGCACCTCGCAGATCGCGTCCATGGGGTCGGGCATCGGCTACGCGATGATCATGCTCTCGCTGGTGGTCCTGACGGGCTACGGCGGTGACGTCTCGCTGGCCCAGATGTCGTTCGTCGGCATCGGCGCCCTGGTCGTCCTGCTCGACGTGCCCTGGCTCTTCTTCCTCAACGGCAGCCTGAACATCGGCTCCGTGCTGCTCGCCGGCGCGGTGGCGGCCATCGCCGGTGTCGTCGTCGCGTTCCCAGCACTTCGGCTGCGAGGGCTCTACATCGGCCTCGGAACCCTGGCGATGGCCGTGGCCCTCGACGAGTTGCTGTTCAAGTCGCGTGCCGGCTTCGGCACCGGCGGCATCGACGAGGTTGGCCGTCCGCCGGGCTTCACGTCCGAAGGCATGATGGCCGTCCTCATGGCCGTGGCCTTCGCCTTGATGGCCTACTTCGTCCTGTCGATCCGTCGCGGTCGGTTCGGTCGCCTGTTGTTGGCAACGCGAGACTCTGCTGCCGCGTGCGGCACGCTGGGGCTCTCGATCACGCGCACCCGCGTGCAGGTGTTCGCGCTGTCGGCCGGCCTCGCCGGGATGGCGGGCGCCATGTTCACGGGAATGACCATCGCCGTCGGCTCGGCGACCTTCGCGATGTTCCGGTCGCTGCCGCTGCTGCTGTTGGCGGCCGTGGGCGGCATCACGTCGATCACCGGCGTGTTCCTCGGCGGCATGTTCCTCGGCGCCGGTCCGGCCCTCCAGCAGGCCATCCCGGCCGTCGAGGGCGGCGCAGGCCTTGGCGGGCTGTTGGTCCGACTGTTCCAGGACGACTTCGTGGTCACCGGGCTGCTGGCGTTGTTCGCCACGAACCCGAACGGGATCGCCCGGTTCGTCTTCAAGCTCAGCCCGCTGCGTCGTCGTGACGCGGCCAAGCAGGAACCCCCGTCCGTCGAGGGAGACGTCCGCAAGGACGACACCCAGGAGATGAGTGCTCTTGTCCTTTCTTGAGACGCACAACGTCATCATGGACTTCGGCGGCATTCGTGCGGTCGATGACGCCTCCATCAAAGTCGAGCTTGGACGTGTCGCCGGCCTCATCGGGCCCAACGGCGCCGGCAAGACCACGACGTTCAACATCATCACGGGCCTGCAGGAGCCAACCTCTGGCCAGATCCTGGTCGAGGGTGAGGAAGTCACCAAGCTCCCGGTGCACGAGCGCGCTCGCAAGGGCATCGCTCGAACCTTCCAGCGACTCGAGGTCTTCGGTTCGTTGACGGTCTTCGAGAACGTCCAGACCGCTGCAGAGATCCACCGCCGTTGGTCGGACGACGTCCAGGGGACTCCCAAGGAGATCGCCGCGGAGATGATCGAGCGGGTCGGCATCGGCGACTGGGTGAACGCGCAGGCCGACTCTGTCCCGACGGGCATCGCCCGCATGACCGAGTTGGCACGAGCCCTCGCACTGCGGCCACGCCTGCTGCTCCTCGACGAGCCCGGCTCGGGGCTCAATGAAGAAGAGGCGCACGAGTTCGGCGACCTGCTCCTTGCCCTCGCTGCCGAAGGCAAGGGGATCCTGATGGTCGAGCACGATGTCGACCTGGTGATGCGTGTCTGCTCCTGGATCGACGTGCTCGACTTCGGTCGCATCATCGCCTCGGGGACGGCAGAGGACATCCGCAACGATCCCAAGGTCCAAGAGGCCTACCTGGGTGCGGACCTCGACGAAGAGGACGCGGCATGAGCGTCGTCCCCCCGATCCTCGAGCTCGAGGACGTCCACGCGGCCTACGGCCGCATCGAGGTCCTGCGCGGTGTCACCTTCAAGGTCCCGACCGGTTCGGTCGTCGCGTTGCTCGGCCCCAACGGTGGCGGCAAGACCACCACGCTCAAGGTGGCGTCCGGCCAGATGAAGGCCACGAAGGGCACGGTCAAGCTCGCTGGCCAGGTCGTCAACGGCGCCCCGTCCGATGCACTTGCGCGAGTGGGGATGTGCACGGTGCCCGAGGGGCGCGGTGTGTTCCCGAACCTGACGGTCGAGGAGAACCTGCGACTGTGCGCCTACGCGGGTGCGACGGAGTCGGAGATCCAGGACGCCGCATACGCCCGATTCCCGCGCCTCGGGGAACGGCGCCGGCAGCTGGCCGGGTCCATGTCGGGTGGTGAGCAGCAGATGCTGGCACTTTCCCGCGCACTTTCGACGAATCCGGCCTTGGTGCTCTGCGACGAACTTTCCATGGGGCTCGCTCCGTTGATCGTGAAGGAGCTCTACGAGTCGGTGGCGCAGATCGCGTCGGAAGGTGTCAGCGTCCTCGTCATCGAACAGTTTGCCAAGACCGCATTGGCTGTTTCCGACTACGGCGTCGTGATGGTCCATGGGAAGGTGACGGCCGTCGGGGAACCGGCGGACCTCGAAGAGGCCGTTGCCGACGCGTACCTGGGAGGGGCCGCATGATGAACCGGACACCCCGCAAGGCACCCCGTGACCGCTCGGGGCGACGCTCCGTTGCCGCCGGCGCCACGCTGACCGTGCTGTCCTTCGGCGCCTTCGCCGCCCCTTCGGCGGCCATCATGAGCTCGTCCGGCCTCGAGGCCCAGCAGGGTGCCGTGCAGCAGGAGGACTTCCGGACCGAGGTCCCCGAACTCGGCGGTTACTCGGCTGAGGCCATCAGCTCGCCCATGAGCATGCTGCTGTTCGAGCCCACCATCCCCGTGCCCGCGGGCCCGGGCGAGCCCCACGGCGAGATGCACGGCTCCTACTCCAAGGCGACCCTCGGAACCGGCCCCGCATCGCGTGGCCTCGGGAGCTCCACCTGGCCCGGCCCAACGGCTGGTGACGGTCTCTCCGCCTTCGACGAGAACATCCCGCCCTACCCCTTCAAGGCCAGCGCCACCTATCCGGATGGACCGTTCGACGCGACCCAGGGCTCTGAGGGTGGCGAGTTCGGCATGAGCGCCTTCGCCCACGGCATCGACGTGTTCGGTCGGTCCGACGGCGGCGGCGAGCTCTATCCCGGCTTCGTCACGGTCGGCAACGTCTCGACCGTGTCGACGACCACGGTGGTCGAAGGCGCCGTTGTGGCAGAGACCATTGCTGCTGTCTCGGACATGTCGATCCTCGACGGACTCATCACGATGGACGGCACCCAGACGCGCCTCGTGGCCACATCCAATGGTGAGACCGCGGTTGTCGACGGTGTGTTCGAGGTGTCTGGCCTGAAGATCCTGGGCGTCGAGTACGAGATGACGGAGAAGGGCCTGGTGGCCAAGCCACCCAGCGAGGCACCTGATGACGTCCCCGACCTCGTCATCCCGATCGACTCCGGCACCAGCATCGACCTCAAGGACGCGATCGGCATCAAGGTCGAGACCGCCCCGATGATTCGGGACGTCGAGGGCGCCAAGGGGCGCATTTCGACCCGTGGCATGCAGATCACGATCGACACCTCGCCCCTGCGCCAAGCGGCGGGCTTCGTTCCCCTCGCGGACATCATCGGCAACATCCCGGACCCGGGTGTCGGCGTCCCGATCTGTGACGGCCTGCCGCCGGAGATGGGCGCCCTGCCTTGCTTCAACAACCCGATCTCCGGACTGAAGGCGAACCTGTTCACGCTGGTCGCGCTCCAGCCCGAGACCCAGTTCCTCTTCGGTGGCGGCCAGGCCTCGGCCTCGGCGTCGCTGCCCTTCTCGTTCACCGCCCCGCCGCTGCCGAACATCTCCGCACCGGCCCCGTCGACGACGACCACGACGACGACCACGACGTCCTTCCCGCAGCCCAGCTTCATCTCGCCCCCGATGGCGACCTCGACGCCGGAGCAGTCTCCCGTCGTGGCAACGCCGGCTCCGTCCGGTGGCGCTGCGCCGCAGTTGGTGGCACTGGCCATCCCTGCCGGGCTGTCACGCGGGATCGACGCCGGGGCAATGGTCGTGGGAATCGCTGGCATCGGGCTGCTCGCCCGAGGGGGCCGACGTCTGACGATGGCCGCCATGTACGGCACGGGCGCACCCGCTTCTGTCGGCGCCGCCTCCGTCCCTGACCTGCGGGCCTTCGCCCGAGGGGAGCAGATCTGATGTCCAACGCACCACGCACCATTGACGCGTCCGGCCTGGGCGGCAAGTCGCCCGACGGACTGCGCCGCATCGACCGGATGGTCGAGCAGGCCGCCCTGGTCATGATGCCGACCGGCTTCGTCTTCATCCTGTTGGGATGGATGGGTGCCTCGCGAACGCCGCTGGCCTTCGAGCAGATCCCCTACTTGATCTCCGGCGGCCTGTTGGGTCTGGGATTGATCGTCGGCGGTGGACTGCTCTACGTCGGTGGCTGGATCGCCCGCAGTGCCCAGTTGCTCCCCAAGGAGCAGCCGGAGGCGGGCTTCGTCCGGGCACTCGAGGGCCTCTCGCTCGTTGGCGGGGCCGCTGCGGCAGCCCCGGCCGGGGCGTGGGTCCGCACGCCGTCGGGCTCGATGTTCCACCTCGCCGAGTGCAGCGTCGTGACCAGCCGTGACGACGTCGTCCGCGTCACGGAGAAGCAGGCCGAGAAGTTCAAGGCGTGCGGCATGTGCAATCCCCGCGAGGCGTCAGCAGCCTGACGGCCGACACGCACCAACGCCTTGGAGGCGAGCATGGACACGAACAGACGAACCCGTGGCCTGACCGCCTCCCTGGCTCTCTTCGCCTTGCTGGCGACCGCCTGCGGAGCCCGTCTCGAGCCTGAGGTCCATGACCAGGCGGTCCAGAACCTGTCCGTCGGCGCCGGGCAGATCGTGACGTCCGACGCGGCCGAGGGCCAGGCCGCCGTCCCCGTCGAGGGGGCAGACACGACCGTGGCGCCCGACGGCACTGCGGTGCAGCCCGGTGCGCAACCCGCCGGGAGCGGCTCGAGCACCACCAGCGCGCCCGGAACGACCAGCACGACCCCCGGCACGACAACGACCAGTCCCGGCACGACCACCACGACCTCGCCGAGCAGTGCACCGGCCAGCGGTGGCGGCACGGACACCCGTGCTGCCCCAGCCGGTGGAAATGGTGGCGCCACGGACGTCGGCGTCTTCGAGGACCGGATCGTCATCGGCAACGGTGTCGACAACTCCGGCGCCGTCCCCGGCATCTTCATCGACGCCCAGCTGGCGACGCAGGCCTTCGTCGCGTGGTTCACCGCGACCGAGGGGACCATCTACGGGCGGCGTCTCGACCTGCTGCTGCGCGACACGCGCCTGGATGCCGGTGCCAACCGCGAGGTCTACCTGGAGTTCTGTGAGAAGGCCCTTGCTGGCGTCGGGTCGATGTCCGCTTTCGACGAAGGGGCGGCGGGGCCCGCGCGTGACTGCGCTCTGCCGGACATTCGCTCTGCCGTCGTGAACCCCGCGCTGATGGCCGTGCCATCAGTGTTCGGGTCCGACGCCATTTCGGCCGACCTCTACCCGATGAACCAGTTCCACTACTGGGACGAGACCTATCCCGGGGCCAAGACCAAGGCCGCGGTCCTCTACGTCGACAACGACACGACCAAGAAGCAGACCCGCCTTGTTCGCTCCTCGTCGGAGAAGATCGGGTACGAGTGGATCATCGACCGACCCATCGGGCTCGCCGAGACGAACTACTCGACGTACGTCATCGACCTCAAGGACAAGGGCGCCGAGTTCGTCTTCTTCCAGGGAGACGCACCCCAGGTCGTCCGACTTGCGAAGGCCATGCGCCAGCAGAGCTACTGGCCGGCCGTCTTCGCGCTGCAGCAGAACGTCTACAAGCCTGCGCTGATCCAGCAGGGTGGGGTGGACATCGAAGGCGTGGAGTTGTCCATCGGTTCGGTGATGAACGAGAACATCCAGCACCACCCGGAACTCCAGACCTACCGCAAGTGGCTCAAGCAGATCGACCCTGAGGCGGAGCCGACCGGGCAGGGCGCGTACTCCTGGGGTGCGGGGCTCCTGCTGGTCAAGGTCCTCAAGGAGATGGGTCCGAACGTCACGCGCGCCGGTGTCGTCGAGGCCCTCTTCAAGATCCACAGCTTCGATGGCAACGGGCTCTATCCGCCACAGGACGTCGGACGCAAGGTCCCCTCGAACTGTCACATCATGGCCAAGGTCGAGGGCGGCAAGTTCGTCCCGACCGACCCGCCCGGCGGGCGGACATTCTCCTGCCGAGGCAAGGTCCAGCCGGGCAGCACCGAGGGCTGAGGCAGCGGAAAAATGTTGGCCCTTGTCGTCCCTGACGCCGGGCCCCGTGGGGCGTACGTTGCGCTGCCTGCTTGCGCGTCGCCCACGGTGCCGCCGAGAGGTCACGGTGTCGCCGTCCTGCCGTCGGCCCGTGCATCCCTTGCAGGGTGGGGCACGTCATGGGGATGCTGAGGACGACTGCCGTGCGCCGTCTCGATCGAACGGCGCTGCTGTTGGTCGTCGCGCTCACGACCACGGCCTGTGGAGCGCGGCTGGACCCGGCCGCCCGTGACGTCGCCATCCAGCAACTCGCCGGCTCTGGGACCCTCGTCGGAGGCTCGGTTGCTCCGATTCCCGGTGCAGCGTCCGGCAGCGTCGACACCTCGGGCGCCCCGCAGGCCGGCTCCATCGCCGAGCC
>CBDTZE010000058.1:0-9113 GCA_965364815.1 uncultured Nitriliruptoria bacterium
GTTCGGGCACGGCACCAAGACGGCCGACCCGATCGCGATGTACCTCAACGACGTTGCGACGGTCCCGGCCTCCCTGGCCGGCGTCCCCGCGCTCTCCGTGCCGTGTGGCCTGGCTGCGTCTCCCGAGGGTGGCGACCCGCTGCCGGTCGGACTGCAGGTCATCGCCCCGCTGAACCAGGACGAGGTCATGTACCGCGTCGCCTGGGCGCTGGAGCAGGCCATCGGCTTCACGACGATCCCGACCGGGGCGAACGCTGTCGCTCCCGTCCCCGCGAACTGAGAGGCATCACCATGGTCACCAAGATGCCCGAAGGTTGGAAGCTCGTCGTCGGCCTCGAGGTCCACGTCGAACTCAACACCCTGACGAAGATGTTCTCCGCGTCGCCGGTCGACTTCGCCGGCGAGCCGAACACCCGCGTCTTCCCGATCGACGCGGGCCTGCCGGGCACGCTCCCGGTCATCAACCGTGAGGCCGTCACGGCCGCTGCACGGTTGGGCCTCGCGATCAACTGCGGGATCACCGAGCGCTGCCGGATGCACCGCAAGAACTACTACTACCCCGACCTGCCCAAGGGCTACCAGATCTCCCAGTACGACGTGCCGCTGTGTCACGACGGCTGGTTGGACCTCGAGGTCGAGGGTCGCCAGCTCCGCGTCGAGATCGAACGCCTCCACATGGAGGAGGACACCGGCAAGTCCACCCACGTCGGTGGAGCCGGTCGTCTGCAGGGCGCCGACAAGTCGCTGATCGACTACAACCGCGCCGGCATCCCGTTGCTGGAGATCGTGTCGCGCCCCGACATCTTCGACCCGGAGACGGCGCAGGCGTACGTCCGCGAACTGCAGGGCATCGTGAAGGCCCTGGGCGTCTCGGACGCCAAGCTCGAAGAGGGCTCGATGCGGTGTGACGCGAACGTCAGCGTCATGCGCACGGACGCCACGGAGCTGGGCACTCGTCGCGAGATCAAGAACGTCAACTCGATCAAGTCCATCGGCCGCGCCATCGCCTACGAGGCCCAGGCACAGATCGACGAGATCGAGGCCGGCGACACCATCTTCATGGAGACGCGCCACTGGGACGAGAACGCCGAGGTCACCTCGACGCTCCGTCGCAAGGAGACCGTCGCGGACTACCGGTACTTCCCGGACCCGGACCTCGTCGAGATCGTGTCGACGCCGGAATGGGTCGCGCAGCTCAAGGCCGCGCTTCCCGAGCTCCCCAGGGTCGCGCGTGAGCGCATCCTGGCTTCGGGCGTCGGCGAGGCGCAGACCGCGACGATCGTCAACAGTGACCTGATCGTCGTGTTCGACGAGGCCGTCGCCACCGGCGCGGACGCGTCGACCGTCGGCAACCTCGTCGCCAACAACCTCGTTGGTGAGCTGTCCGAACAAGGCGTGTCGCTGGAGGAGTCCGGCGTGACCGGCCAGCACGTGGGCGAGCTCGTCAAGCTGGTCGAGGACGGGACGCTGTCGAACAAGATGGCCAAGGAGGTGCTCGCCGGTGTCGTCGAGGCCCGTGGCCAGAAGTCGCCAAGCCAGATCGCGGACGACCGCGGCCTCAAGCAGATGTCGGACACCTCCGAGCTGCAGACGATCATCGACGATGTCATCGCCCGCAACCCCGCGATCGTGGAGAAGATCCGCGGCGGGGCGGACAAGGCGATCGGCGCGCTGGTCGGCCAGGTCATGGGCGCAACCAAGGGACAGGCCAACCCGGGCATGGTCAACCAGTTGCTCAAGGCCGCGATCGACGGCTGAGCGGCACGTTGCGGGGTCGGACGGACGGCGTCCGCACCTTCCCCCGGCTCCCGGCGGGGGCCGGGCGTACTCTTGGCCGTCCACCATGGGAGTCCTCCGCCGTGCTTGAACGCATCTCCTCGCCCGACGACGTCAAGGCACTCTCGCACGCCGAGTTGCTGACGTTGTCGCAGGAGATCCGCGACTTCATCATCGAGGCCGTCGCCCGCGTCGGTGGGCACCTGGGGTCCAACCTCGGCGCGGTCGAGTTGACGCTGGCGCTGCACCGGGTCTTCGACTCGCCCCGCGACATCTTCCTGTGGGACACCGGCCACCAGGCCTACGTGCACAAGATCGTCACCGGCCGCCGCGAGGGCTTCGACCAGCTTCGCCAGGCCGGCGGGCTGTCCGGGTACCCCAGCCGCTCCGAGTCCGCGCACGACTGGATCGAGAACTCGCACGCCTCCACCGCGCTGAGCTGGGCCTACGGGCTCGCCCGCGGCTTCCAGGGCAACGAGGCCGCGGCCGACCGCAATGTCGTGGCCGTCATGGGCGACGGGGCGTTGACCGGCGGCATGGCCTACGAGGCCCTGAACAACATCGGGCACTCGGGCCTCCCGGTCACGATCATCCTCAACGACAACGGCCGGTCCTACGCGGAGACCATCGGCAAGCTCTCGGCCCAGGTCTCCGACCTTCGCATGGACCCGCGCTACCGCCAGATGCGCGGCCAGGTCGACCGCATCCTCGAACGTCTGCCCTTCGCGGAGCGGGTTGCCGGCGCCGGGCTCAAGGCCGTCAAGACGCTGGTGTCGGACGCCCCGGCGTTGCAGTCCTTCGTCGAGTCACTCGGCGTCCGCTACCTCGGCCCCTTCGACGGCCACGACATCCCGCACCTCGAGAAGGCGCTGGAGTTGGCCGCCAACCACACCGGCCCCGTCCTGGTGCACGTGCTCACGGAGAAGGGCAAGGGCTACGCCCCGGCGGAGACCGACCCGGAGAAGAAACTCCACGACACCAGCGCCTTCGACGTCGCCACGGGGCGCACGACCAAGTCCAAGCGTGTCACCTGGACCGGCGTCTTCAGCGACTCCCTCGTCGAGCTTGCCGGCCAGGACCCCCGGATCGTCGCACTGACGGCCGCGATGCCCGGCTCGACCGGGTTGCTGCCCGTGCAGGCCCAGTCCGAAGAGCAGATGGTCGACGTCGGCATCGCAGAACAGCACGCGGTGACGGCAGCTGCCGGCATGGCCTCGACGGGGCGCATCCCGGTGTTCGCCGTCTACTCGACGTTCTTCTCGCGGGCCTTCGACCAGGCCACCTACGACGTGGCGCTGCACCGTGAGCACGTGGTGTTCGTCTTTGACCGCGCCGGCATCACGGGTGACGACGGCGCCAGTCACCACGGTGTCGTCGACATGACGTTGACCCTGCGCATCCCGGGCATGACCGTCCTTGCGCCGGCCAACATCGAGGACCTCCCGGTCATGCTTGCCACCGCCGTCCACGACGTCGACGGGCCCGTGGCCATCCGCTTCCCGAAGACCGCGGCGATCTCGCTGCCACAGGGGGCGGGCCAGGGGCTGGCCAGCCGTCGGATGCGCGAGGGCGCCGACGTCGCCATCGTCAGCGTGGGGGACCGCCTCCAGGACGCGCTCGAGGCCGCGGACGTCCTCGCGAAGGACGGCATCGAGGCCACCGTCTGGGACGCTCGCTGTGTCAAGCCGGTCGACCCCGACCTCCTCGACGGCATCAAGGACGCCCCGCTGATCGTCACGGTGGAGAACGGTTTCGTCCACGGCGGCGCCGGGTCGTTCATCATGGACAAGCTGACGGAGCGCGTGGGGGTGCGGCACGTCCCGGACGTCCTGCGCCTCGGCGTGCCGGACACGTTCCTCGACCACGGCAACCCCGTGCGCATCATGGCGGAGCTTGGCCTGGACGCCGCCGGCATCGTCGCAGCGACCCGCAAGGCCCTCACCGACGAGCACTGAGCGGCTCCTTGACGCCGGTGCGAGGCATGGCGCACGCACGCCAATGCCTGCACGCCCCGAACGCCTCCTGCCGGGGGATTGCGCAGGGTCGGCTGCTCCCGGCCATACTTGGCCCGTCGACACGAGGAAGTGGTTTTGTCGCAGGCTGAACAGGTCACCGGCGCCCAAGCCGTCATGCGTGCTCTCGAGACCCTTGGGGTCCGGCACGTCTTCGGGTACCCGGGAGGCGCGATCCTCCCGGCGTACGACCCGCTGCTGGATTCGCCGCTGGAGCACATCCTTGTGCGCCACGAGCAAGGCGCCGGGCACATGGCCGAGGGCTATGCCCACGCGACCGGTGAGGTCGGCGTCTGCATCGTCACGTCCGGGCCGGCCGCCACGAACATCGTGACGCCGCTGCAGGACGCGCTGATGGACTCGATCCCGCTGCTGGCCATCACCGGCCAGGTCGCGTCGACGTCCATCGGTTCCGACGCCTTCCAGGAGGCCGACGTCACGGGCATCACGATGCCGTGCACGAAGCACAACGAGCTCGTCCGCGAGGTGGAGCGCATCCCGGCCGCCATCAAGGAGGCCTTCCACATCGCCAAGAGCGGGCGCCCCGGCCCCGTCCTGGTCGACATCCCCAAGGACCTGCTCAACCAGACGTTCACCTGGAAGTGGCCCGAGCAGATGGATCTGCCCGGCTACAAGCCCACCGTCCGCGGCCACGGCAAGATGGTCCGCGAGGCGCTGGAGCTGATCAAGAACGCCGAGCGTCCCGTCATCTACGCCGGCGGTGGCCTGGTCCGCGCCGGCGCGCAGGACGAACTCCGCGAGTTCGCCCGGCTCCTCGGCCTGCCCGTCGTCACCACGCTCATGGCGCGCGGGATCATCCCGGACAGCGACCCCTTGTGGGTCGGCATGCCCGGCATGCACGGCCACTACGCGGCGACGAAGGTCTTCCAGGAGACCGACCTGCTGATCACGTTGGCGGCGAGGTTCGACGACCGCGTCACCGGCGACCTGAACGCCTTCGCCACCAAGGCCAAGGTCATCCACGTCGACGTGGACCCTGCGGAGATCGGCAAGAACCGCGTCGCGGACGTGCCGATCGTGGGAGACGTCAAGGTCGTGCTCGGCCAGCTGATCAAGCAGGCCCAGGACAAGGGCGACGCGATCATCCCGAACATCGGCCCGTGGCGCGAGACCGTCGACACGTGGAAGCGTGAGCACCCGCTGCTGGTCGACCAGCCCGAACAGGGCGTCGTCAAGCCGCAGACCGCGATCCAGGCGATCTTCGACACCTGGGGTGACGAGGCCGTCTACGTCGCTGGCGTCGGCCAGCACCAGATGTGGGCCGCGCAGCACATCCCCTACTCCCGCCAGCGCCAGTGGATCAACTCGGGAGGCCTGGGGACCATGGGCTTCGCCGTGCCGGCCGCGATCGGCGCGAAGGTCGGCGTCGGCAGGGACGTCCCGGTCGTCGCGATCGACGGCGACGGCTGCTTCCAGATGACGTTCCAGGAGATCGCCGCTGCCGTGCAGCACGACATCCCGGTCATCTTCTGCGTCATCAACAACGGCTACCTCGGCATGGTCCGCCAATGGCAGGAGCTCTTCTACGACGGTCGCCTGTCGCAGGTCAAGATGCCCCAGGACTCACCGGACCTGGTGAAGCTCGCGGACGCCTACGGCATCCCCGGGTATCGCATCGAGGCCATGGACGACCTGGTCGGAGTGTTGGCGAAGGCCAAGGAGCACACGGACACGTGCGTGTTGATCGACATCCGTGTCGATCCGGACGAGAACGTCTTCCCGATGGTTCCGGCCGGTGGTTCCAACGACATCATCATCGAGTCGCTTGCCCAGCTCGAGGGCATCGAACTGACCGGAGGGGCCCCCTCGTGAAGCCGCAGCGCCACATCCTCTCGATCCTCGTGCTGAACAAGCCGGGTGTCCTGTCCCGCGTCGCCGGCATGTTCTCGCGCCGTGGCTACAACATCGAGTCGCTGGCCGTGGGCCCCACCGAGGACCCCCACGTGTCGCGCATGACCGTCGTCGTCGGGGCCGAGGCCACCAACATCGAGCAGGTGGTCAAGCAGCTCAACAAGGTGATCCACGTGCTCAAGATCGTCGAGCTGGATCGTGACGACCGCGTGTCGCGTGAGCTGCAGTTGGTCAAGGTCACGGCCGACGCCACGACGCGCTCACAGATCATCGAGCTTGCTGACGTGTTCCACGCGGAGATCGCGGACGTCGACCACGACTCGATCACCATCGAGCTCGCCGCGGAGCCGGAGCGCCTGGAGTCCCTCGTGGACCTCCTGGAGCCCTACGGCATCCGTGAGCTGGTCCGCACCGGCACCATCGCGCTGGCCAGGGGCGGCAAGTCGATCACCGACGGCTCGCGCGCCCGCCTTCAGCGGGTCGTGTGAGCTCACCGCTGGCTTCGAGGTCCAGCAGGGTCTGCAGCGCGATCAGCAGCTCCGTTGGCGACAGCCCCTTCTCGATGTAGCCGATCGCACCAGCGGCGACGGCCCGCTTCGCCATGGCATTGGCCGTGAAGGCGGACAGCACGACGACCCGAACGCCGGGGACGGCCGCGAGGATGAGGGGCAGCGCCTCGAGCCCGTCCATGCCAGGCATGGAGAGGTCCAGCAGCACGACGTCGGGCTGGAGTCGGGTGGCAAGCTCGACGCCCTCCGCGCCGTCCTTCGCTTCGCCGACCATCACGAAGTCCTCGCTCAACTTCAGGACATAGCCCACGAGCATCCGCAGATCAGCCGCATCATCGACGATGATGGCCCGCTGTGGCTCCGTGGTGCTGCTCACGGCTGCTGCGCCGAGGTGCTCCGCCGCAGGCCGCCGGCCTCGGACGAGGCGATGGACGCGGTCGACTCACCGATGAGGTCGTCGATGATGGCCTTCGATGCTTCGAGGCCGCGGGTGAGCGCAGCCATGCCCATGGTCTCGTGACCAGTTTCCATGGCGAGCTTGGCCGTGGCGAGTTCCTGCACGATCGTGTCGTGGATGTCGAGGGCCTGGCGGCGGCGTTCCTCCATGTCCTCGAACATCGCCGCACTGGTCAGCAGGGCGGGGAACTTGCGTCGCAGCAGGAAGTAGTAGATGGCGATCGTGGCCGTGGCGAGGTCGACCATCACCAGGTGCAGGTCGAAGGCCGTCCGCGAGGCCTCCCGTGTGACGCCCGGAAGCAGCAGGTGCTCGACATGCATGCCGTGTCCCACACCGCAGCTCAGGAAGATCAGGAACGTGGCGGTCGCGAGGGGGTTGGAGCGCCATTGGCCGCTGTGGTGGATTCCACGCCCGACGATCCACGCGATCATCAGGTAGCAGATCGTGACGATGATGTTCACCGTCAGGGCAATCTGCCAGAATTCCATGCGATCGGCCTTCGGGGGGGTGGGTCGGGGCTCCGGGTCGGAGAACCATGGTGCCCAACCGGTCGGCCGAATCGCCGGGAACTGGACCCTTTGGGCCATGCTCGGCGCGCCTGTGCGGTGGGCTGTCCCTTTTGGGTGGCCGTTCGCCCACTGTGTGCCCGTTTCGCCGGATTTCGGCATGGATCGACGCCGGCGCCTGCTTCGCCCCGTGGGGGGCTGTCCTAGGGTCTTGGGGATGAACACGTCGCCCGCCCGCCCGTCGCTGTCCGCCGTGTGGTGGCTCCTGCGCGGACTCGCCTCGTTCATCGTCCGCGTGGCGGGTGCCTGGCGCGTCCGGGTGGTGGGACTCGAACACGTCCCGGCCCAGGGTGGCGGGGTCCTGACGTTCAACCATCACAGCTACTTCGACTTCGTGATGGTGGCCTGGGACGTCGTGCGACGGCTGCATCGACCGGTCCGGTTCCTCGCCAAACGCGAGATCTGGCGCGCCCCGATGGCGGGGGGCGTGGTGCGCCTGGCCGGCGCCGTCCCGGTGGATCGCGACGACGACCGTTCCCGGCAGGGCGCCTTCGACGCGGCAATCGCGCGCCTGCGGGATGGCGAGTTGGTCGCCGTCGCCCCAGAGCAGACGATCAGTGACTCATTCGAGCTGCTGCCCTTTCGTACCGGCGCGGTCCGGATGGCGCAGGGGGCAGGGGTGCCGATCATCCCGGTGGTCGGGTGGGGGACACAGCGCAACTTCCCCAACGCTCGCGTCCGACTGCGTCGTCACCTCGATGTCGTCGTCATGTACGGAGCACCACTGCACATCGGCCCGGACGAGGACCCCATCGTTGCGACCGAGCGGATCCGCGAAGTGATGGCGCAGATGCTGCGACAGGTCCAGGACGAGTACCCGGTCAAGGCCACGCCGGGTGACGACTGGTGGGCGCCGCAGCGACTCGGCGGATCGGCACCCAACCACGAGGCCGTCCTCGCCGAACACCACGAGAGGTTCCAAGAGACCCGCCGTCGACGCGAGGGCCACTGAGCATGGATCGCCTACCGGACACCCAGGCCCGCCCCTCGGCTGGGCTGGCGTATCGCGCGGCCGCAGCGACCGCGTTCTCGGTGTTCAAGATCCAGCGGTGGCAGTTCGACATCGCCGGGCTCGGCCACGTCCCGGACACGGGCGGCGCGGTGATCGCCGCCAATCACTGCTCGTTCTGGGACTTCTTCACGGTAGGAGTCGGCCCGTACGGCCAGCGAGGCCGTCCCCTTCGGATCCTCGCCAAGGAGTCGCTCTTCCGAACGCCCGTGTTCGGACCGATCATGCGGAAGGCGGAACACATCCCGGTCCACCGGGGCTCGGGGACCGAGGCGCTTCGGTCGGCCGTTGCCGCGCTGAAGTCGGGCGAGTTGGTGCTGGTGCTCCCGGAACAGACCATCTCGACCTCGTTCGAGCTCTTGCCCTTCAAGACCGGTGCAGCCCGCATGGCGTGCGCAGCGGGTGTCCCGCTGGTCCCCGTCGCCACCTGGGGATCCCAGCGCTTCAACACGGTGGGGCACCGGCCGAAGTGGTCCTGGAAGCTGCCGGTCACGGTCCGCTTCGGTGCCCCGATGCGCCCTGCCGAGCATGCCGACATCGACGCGGTGACGGGTGAGTTGCGTGCACGCGTCGAGACGCTGTTGCACGACTGCCAACGTGCCTACCCGGAGGCTGCGGTGCCCGGCAACGACTGGTGGCAACCGGCCCGGCTCGGTGGCAGCGCCCCGACGCATGAGGACGCCGTCGCCGAACTCACGCGGCTCCGGGTGGCCTGGGAGGACCGTCGCAGCGCCTGAGGCGCCGCGTCGCTGGTTGGCCGAAGTCAGCCGGCGAGGCTGCCATCGCGGCCCGCATGGCGGTCCTCGGACCGCTTCAGGGGCGTGACCGGAGGCATCGGCGCCGTCGGAGGTTTCGGCTCGCGTGGGGGAGTCGACGAACGAACGGGAGGGGCCGGCCGTGCCGCGGGGTCGA
>CBDTZE010000059.1:0-9085 GCA_965364815.1 uncultured Nitriliruptoria bacterium
CCTTCGTGTGGACATCGGCGGGGACGCGACCAGCAACCTCGCCGTGGCACCCGTCCCGTACGCGACGGCGCCCGGGGCGGGCCGGCCGCCCCGACTGGCCATGGCGATCGCCGTGGACGGGGCGCTGGTGTTCTTCCCCGGCTGACGTCCGGGTCAGGTCAGGGGCTTCTCCAACAGCACGACGCGCTTCTTGCCGCCGTCGGTGTCCTGCTCCCCGACGGCAACGAAGCCCATGCGGTCGTGGAAGGCGAGGGAGCTGTCGTTGCGCGGCTTGACGTTCACCTCGGCGCAGAACACCGGCGCCGAGGACGAGGCGACCGCGAGGTCGTAGAGCTGACGCCCGAGGCCGAGGCCCTGGGCGTGGGGAGACACCACGATGCGGTCGACGTAGGTGAAGTCGTCATGCCTCCCGGCGAAGAAGCCGTAGTTGATCGACTCGTAGTCGGCACCCGGCCCCAGCGTGATCAGGAAGGCACCGACCCCGCCTTCGAGGTCGACGACGGTGCAGCTGCCGATCGCGGCCAGGCGTTCGAGCTCCTCGACCGGGACCTCGGACACGGCGGGCACGGCTGCGTCGTTCAGCGCATGGATGGCGAGGAAGTCGTCGGGGCGGGCGGGGCGGACATCGGGCATGGCGACTCCGGTGCATGGCGGCCGATCGGGCACTGACCGTACGACGGGCAGGGGCGGCGGGTCGCTCCGTCGAAGAACGAGAGACGGCCCCAACACCACCTCGGAGCCCGACGATGTCCCGCGCACCCCTTCGCCGCCTCGCCGCTGCCGGCCTGACCCTGGCGCTCGCCGTGGGCACGGTCGCCGTCACGGACGTCGGGGCGACCTCGTCCGACCCGGTCGCGGTCACCGGGCCGATGGAGCCGATCAACAACTGGTTCGCCGGACAGCGCGACACGGGTGACCTGACGCGCGCCCAGGCCCAGTCGCTTGCACGGCGCCAGGCGCTGGGGCTGCGCAAGACCTCGATGGCCACCAACCCCGACCTCGCGTCGGCCGAGTGGTTCATGGAGGGCCCGCGCAACATCGGTGGCCGCGTCACCGACATCGCCGTGGACGTCGCGCAGCCCAACACGATCTACGTCGCCGCTGCCTCCGGTGGCGTGTGGCTCTCCGAGGACGCCGGCCTCACGCACACCTCGATCTGGCCGGACACGTTCCCGCCGGCCATCGGCGCGATCCAGATGGGATCCGACGGGACCCTGTGGGTCGGCACCGGTGAGTCCAACCCCGGCGGCGGCTCGATCGTCTTCGGTGGCGAGGGCGTCTTCCGCTCCACCGACCGCGGCGCCACCTGGGACCACGTCGGCCTCGCCGGCACGGCCGCCATCGGCCGCATCGCCGTCGACCCGACCAACCCGTCGCGCGTCCTGGTCGCCGCATCGGGTGACCTCTACGTCCCGGGCGGTGAGCGCGGCCTGTACGAGACGCTCGACGGCGGCGAGACCTGGCACCTGATCCTCGCGGGGGCGAACGACACCACGGGTGCGATCGACATCTCCCTGGACCCGACGAATCCGGACCGGGCCTTCGTGTCGATGTGGGACCACCAGCGCGAGCCCGATCTTCGTCGCTACGGCGGACCGGGCTCGGGGCTGTTCGAGACCAACGACGGCGGCGTCACCTGGTTCAAGGTCGAGGGCGGCGGCTACCCCGACGGCGACCTGGGCCGCATCGGCGTGGCCATCGCGCCCAGCGCCCCGAACGTCGTGTACTCCATCGTCATCACGCCCGATGGCCCGCTCCAGGGCTTCTATCGCTCGCTCGACCGCGGCCAGACGTGGACCGAGGTCCAGGAGGGCCCCAACGCCCTGGGCCTGCTGGGCTTCTCGCAATCCAGCTACGGCTGGTGGTTCGGCCGCATCTTCGTCGACCCGATCGACCCGCTGTTCATCTACGTGGCCGGCCTGGTGCTCGTGACGTCGCAGGACGGCGGCACGACCCTGTCGTACGTGCCCAACGTCCACGCGGACCAGCACATCGTCGCGTACGACCCGCTGCTCCCGGACCGTCTCTACCTGGGCAACGACGGCGGCGTCAGCCGTCACGACGCCCGTGGCGTCGGGCCGGGCTGGGTCTACTCGATCGACGAGCCCTGGACGCAGTCGTACTCGGTGAACATCTCCCAGCAGGACCCGAACCGCCTGGTCACGGGTCTGCAGGACAACGGCATCAACCGCAACTACGGCGGCATCCGCAACCCGATCGAACTGCCGCTGGGCGCGGGTGTGAACATCCCCGTCCCGGATGGCGTCGTCCCCGAGGACGGCGGGTTCCCCGAGGTCACCCACGGCCAGTCGTGGAACGAGTACGCCGGTGGTGACGGCCTCGCCGCGCGCATCGACCCGAAGAACGACAGCATCGTCTACGGCTGCTCGCAGTACGGCAACTGCTCACGCTCGGATGACGGCGGTGACACCTCCGGCGCGATCTCGAAGCCGGGCGGCTCGCGCTTCGGTTGGTACTCCCCGCTGGAGCTCGACCCGACCGATCCCTCGGTGATCTACCAGGGCTCGGAGTACGTCAGTCGTTCGACCGACCGCGGCGAGACGTGGAAGAACATCTCCGACGATCTCGGCTACGGGATCCATGACGACTACGAGCTTCCGGTCGGACGCGACGCCGCCTACAACTTCGGGACGATCACCACGATCGAGCCGGCGTCCGACGGCCAGACCATCTGGGCCGGCACGGACAACGGCCTGTTGTGGGTCACGCGCGACCTCGGCGAGGACGGCTGGTTCGACCTGTACGACAAGGCGCTCCCGGACACCTGGATCACCCGCATTGCCGAGGACCCGGCGGTCCCCGGCACCGCCTACGTCACCTTCTCCACCTTCCGCTCGGGTGGGTCCGAGGCCCTGATCGTCAAGGTCGAGGACTTCGGGGCGAAGATCACGGACGTGTCCGGCAACCTGCCCGACGCCCCGCTGCACGACATCCTCGTGCTCGGGGATCGCCTGGTGGTCGCCAGCGACGTCGGTGTGTTCGCCTCCGACAACGACGGACGCACCTGGTCGGTCGTCGGCGGCAACCTGCCGATGGGCCCGGTCATGGAGTTGGCCTACAACCACGACGTGGGCACGTTGGCCGCAGGAACCTTCGGTCGGGGCGTCTGGACGGTCGTCCTTCCGTGACGCTCCGGAGTCCTCGCTGACCCTGCGTTCAGGTCAAACGCCAGAAGTGATCGCAGATTTGGCCCGATCGGGTTACGGTTCACGTGCCCAGCAGACGGAGGCAGCAGTGAGCAAGGCGGAAACTCCCGGTGGGCTTCGGCTCGTCTACGACGACGACAACCAACCCGTGCTCCGCGTCGTGGTCATTGATGACCACGCGTTGATCACCATCGGCCTCGAAGCGGTCCTTCCCAGCCTCACCAACGGACAGGTGCAGGTGGTCGGGACGACCGAGGATGCCGCCGAAGCCGCCGATCTCGTCGGAAAGACGGACGCCCACGTCGCGATCGTCGACCTCGCCATGCCGCCCCCGGGTGGCCTGCACGCCATCCGCGAGATCGCCTCCCAGCATCGCCGCGTCGCGGTCCTGGCCGTGTCCGGCACCTCGTCCATGGACCAGGCACTGGCCGCTCTTGCTGCCGGCGCCATCGGGTTCGTCCCGAAGACCGCCGGTCCGGAGACGCTCGTCGAGCCCATCCGCATCGCCGCTCGTGGTGGCTGCGTCGTGCCCCGTCCGCTGATGGACGTGCTCGTGCGCGCTGCCGTGGGTCCTGCGTCTCGCCAGGCCCGCTCGCTGGCCGACAAGGAGATCGAGCTGCTCAAGCTCGTCGCCTCCGGTCGCAGCGCGGACCAGATGGCCCAGGAGATGTACGTCTCCACCCGGACGCTCAAGCGCTCGCTGTCGGCCCTGTACGAGAAGCTGTCCGTCTCGACAAGGCAGGAGGCTGCGGCCTTCGCCGGTCGCGCCGGGCTCCTCGACGACGGCTCACCGCCGCCGCCCAAGGACGCCGCGGCTGCTGCCGCCGCTGCCGCGGAGGCTGGCACCGACGGTGACGCCTCTGACGAGGACGAGTGACCCGCAGAGCATCGACCTTCGGCCGCCCCCTGGGCGGCCGAAAGTCGTTTCTGGGGTCAGCCGGTGATGCTGGTCGCGTGCAGGTCGCGGACCGTCGGTGAGGTCTCGACCTCGCGCACGTCCGGGGAGGTGCGCAGGAGGCGGTCCGGCCACGTCTGGGAGATGGCGAGCCAGTAGTGCTCGTTCTTGAAGTGGTGCAGTCGGTGGTGGCGCCAGATCCCTCGATACAGCGAGCCCTGCGGCCGGTAGTCGCTGTGGACGAGGAAGTGCGTCCACTCGTACAGCGCCCCGACCACCGCGACCGTGACCAGGTACGTCGCGCCCAGACCGGCGCGCGGGAACAGCACCACCGCCGCCAGGACCTCCAGAGGAACCAGCCAGACCAGGACCGGCCAGGGGATGTAGACCAGCTCCGGTGCCTTGGGGTCCGCGTGGTGTTCGCGGTGCTTGCGGGACAGCAGGAAGTCCACGGTCCGTCCGCGCCACTGGCGGGGGCGCCAGTGCAGGACGGTGATGTGGATGACCCACTCGACCAGCGGTTGCACCGCCAGCAGGCCCACCAGGAGCAGGGCGTCACTGATGCGGACGTCCCCGACGACGATCCGCAGGACGACGCTGGCCACCAGGAACGTCCCGATGATCCACGGTGACGGGTTGCGCACGAAGGTCCGGAACACCTCGCCGAGCGACGGCGAACGGGTGGTTGTCTCGGTCATGCCTCCACCTCCAGGAGCGGAGCGATCGCGGCCAACACGGCGCCCGTGCCTGCGGCCAGCAGGTCGCGGGCGGCGACGGCAGCGCCGTCACGGTCGCCGGACAGCACGGCGTCGGCCACGCGGACGTAGGCCCCGGAGTCGGAGACCTCGACACGCATGACGGCGGCGAGGCCTTCGAGCACCGGTTCGTAGGCGGCGGCGAGGGTGTTGAACATGAGGCGCAACGCGACGTTGTCCGTCGCGTCGACGAGCGCATCCCAGAAGTCGAGGGCCGCGCGTTGGAGTTCGACCGGGTCGTCCTGCCCGGCGAGGGTGTCGAGCGGGGCGCGCAGACGCTCGGCGAGGGCGTCGGTGTGGCGCAGGGCCGCCAACGAGGCGACGTCCGGTCCGACGGCCTGGCGGACCTCCAGCACCGATCGGGCGACCAAGAGGTCGACATTGCCGTCGGCATCGACCAGCAGGCGGACCAGCAGGTCCGGTCCCGCAGTGCGATGCCAGTCCGTGACGGTCGTGGCGTCACCCTGGCGGATCGCGACCATCCCGGCCTGGGCGAGTCGTTTCAGCGCCTCACGGACGGCGGGGCGTGAGACCCCGAAGGCCTCGGCGAGGTGGCGCTCGGAAGGCAGGGCATCGCCGCTGGGCAGTTCGCCCTCGACGATCCCTCGGACGAGTTGGTCGAACACGTCGTCGGCGAGGGACTGGCGGCGAATGGGCTGGAACGTGGCCACGAAGGACATCCTGGCAGCGGGAGCTGTCAGCATGCCAGCAACTGGTCAACTGGTCAACTGGTCAGACCAGTCGGTCAGGCGGTCAGGCTGAGCACGTGGGGGGCGTCGAGACGCTCGCGCCACGTCGTCTGGTCCTGCATGCGATGCACGAAGGCCGTGCGGTGGCGCGCTCCACGCTGGGGCGCGCGGACGTCGGAGACGACGCCCATCGCCGTGGTGACGTACGCGCGAATCGCGGCCACGCCCTCGGCGCGGATCTGTGAGACGCGGGCCTCGGTGACACCGAGGCTCGCGGCGATGTCCCGTTGTGCCTCGCCCTCGAAGTAGACGCGCTGGAGGACCTGGCGCTGCGGGTCGGGCAGCAGGGCGACGGCGGCATGCAGCGTGCCGCTCATCTCCTTGGCCTCGAGGTTTTCCTGGGGCAGCAGCGAGCGGTCGGATTCGGTGACGTTCTCGCCGAGCGTCCGGCTGCCGTCCTCGCCCCGAACGGGCCGGTCCAGCCAGACCAGTGTCGCGGCCGAAACGTCGGCACGCATGGCCTCGATGCGATCAGGCGTCGTTTCGAGGACGTCCGCGAGTTCCTCGGTCGTCGGGGCGCGTCCGTGTTCCTGGGCGAAGGCCTCCACAGCCTCGTGGCGCTTGCGCTGTTCTCGTCGCACGGACCGGCTGGCCCAGTCACGCGCCCGGACGGAGTCGATGACGGCGCCGCGGATGCGGATCATCGCGTAGCGGCCGAACGGGACCTCGGCCGCCGGGTCGAACTTGCGGGCGGCATCGACGAGGCCCAGGGCCCCGGCGTTGCGCAGTTCGTCGCGGTCGACGTGGCGGGGGTAGGTCGACGCCATCTGGCGAACGATGTGGTCGACCAGGTGCAGGTGCTGCTCAACGAGGTCGTTGCCGCGTCGTTCCTGCTCCTCGGGAGTCGTGGAGCGTTCCTCGACGAGCATCGGCATTCCTTGTTTGGGGGGGGAGTTCCACTGTGGCTCATCGAACGGATCCTGTCCCGACCTGTGGCCTGCACAAGGCGAACGTCGTCGCCTGGAGCCGGGTGGGCGGCCCGCCTGCGACAGCTGGGATTTTCTCCTGGTCAAACTGCGTCATGCGGGTTTCAGCCCATGGGATCCGGGCACGTGACCGACCGTCGGCGGCGATTCCCGGCGTCCCGTGCCACCCTCACGGGACGGCGACACGCACAGGGGCAGTGGTGGCAAGGACGACGGGCTCGAAGCTGCTGGCCGGCGTTCTTGCGGCGCTGGCCCTCACCGGTGTGGGTCGTCTCATGACCGCCTCGGCAGGCGTCGAGACGGACAACGGGGTCCCGCCCGCGACGATCTCCGCCGCTGTCGACGACGAGCGCCAGGTCACGGACGACACGCCCCAGGGAGCTTCGTCCTGGTGGGAGCGTCACGTCTCGGAGGGCCCGACCGCCTTGTCGCTGTTCCGGCCAGAGCCGGTGATGGCGGGACCCGACCTCGGGGCGATCGACCCCAGCACGTGGCTGGCGGGCTCGCCCTACCGGCCGTCAACGCCGGCCTTCCGGGATCGTCGTTTCGTCACACCGCCCAGCCCCTGGCTCGTGGACCCGGTGACGCCGGAGTTCTCCGGCGAGGTTCGCGAGGTGCCCGACCACGTCGCGCGGCGGTCGACGTGGCGTGAGGACTGCCCCGTCACGCTGGACGAGCTGCGCTGGGTCCTCGTCACCCACCTCGGCTTCGACGGCCGTGCGCACGCGGGCGAGTTGCTGGTCCACCGGGATGCCGCCGAGGGCATGGTCGAGGTCTTCCGGCGTCTCTACGAGGCGCAGTATCCCATCGAGAAGATGCGCATCGCCGGTGGACGCGACTTCACGATCGGGCCGTGGTGGCACGGCGACGACAACACCACCAGCGCGTTCGTCTGCCGGATGTCGACGGGTGGCACGCGCTGGTCCGAGCACGCGTACGGCAAGGCCGTCGACGTCAACCCGTACCACAACCCCTACCTGCGCACGGCCCGGACCGAGGACGGTGAGGACGTCTTGATCCCGCCCGGCTCCGTGCACTACCTCGACCGTGACGACCGCCCGGGGATCATCCACGCGGGTGACGAGGTCACGTCGGCCTTCCGCCAGGAGCTCGCCTGGACATGGGGAGGCCAGTGGCGCAGCCTGCTGGACTACATGCACTTCTCGTGGAACGACCGCTGAACGTCAGCAGGCCGCGACGTGTCACCAGGCAGCGCATGCGCTGCCTCATGACGAAGAACCGCTCGCGACGGGCCCCGCTCTCGACCGGGCAGGGCGGGTGACGACGGTCAGTTCGTCGGGTCTGCGGCCTGGTTCTCCTCGAGGATCTCGGCCGGCAGCGGCTTGACCTTGGCGCGACGCTTGCGCTTGGCCGGCAGCAGGTCACGCATGGTCTCGTGCTTGCCGAAGCACAGCAGTCGGTCGCTCTCCTCGAGCTCGCGCGAGGCTCGGGGGTTCGGGATGACGCTGCTGCCGCGGTGCAGCGTCAGCACCGTGATGTCGTGCTCGCGAAGTTCCGCGACGGTCTTGATCGTGGAGCCCTCACCGATGTGGAGCTCGGCCACGCCGTAGCCCGTGGAGACGGTGAGGCGCTGGCGGATGTCCAGCTCCGGGAAGGACACGTGCGACGCGATGTGGTCGATGATGGCGCCGGCGATGTCCAGCTCCGTGGCGGTCTCGATGCCCTGCAGGCCGGGAGAGGAGTTGACCTCCATGACCTGGGGGCCGTTGCGGCCCTCCAGCATGTCGACACCGGCGACGCGCAGGCCCATGATCTGGGCGGAACGGATCGCGGTCTTGGTGTACTCCTCGTCGAGTTCGACGGGCTCGGCGCTCCCGCCGCGGTGGACGTTGGACCGGAACTCGTCACCCTGGGCGCGGCGGCGCATGGCGGCGACGACGCGGTCGCCCACGACGAGGGCCCGGACGTCGGTGCCGCGGGACTCGGCGATGAACTCCTGCACCAGGACGTTCTGCTTCGTGGTCTGCAGCGTCTCGATGACGGCTTCGGCCACCTTGTTGTCGGGCGCGAGGATGACGCCGATGCCCTGGGTGCCTTCGAGCAGCTTGATGACGACGGGCGCGCCGCCGACACGCTCGATGGCCGGCAGGACGTCCTTGCGGTCACGCACGAACGTCGTGCGCGGCATGCCGATCCCGTGACGGGCGAGGATCTGGGCGGCCCGCAGCTTGTCGCGCGCGTTGGCGATGCCGTTGGCGGTGTTGGGCGTGTAGACGTCCATCTGCTCGAACTGCCGCACCACGGCGGTGCCGAAGTACGTGATCGATGCGCCGATGCGCGGGAGGATGGCGTCGTAGTCGGAGAGCTGCTTGCCGCGGAACTGCAGGTCGGGCTCGTCGCCGGTGAGGTCGATGGCGAAGCGCAGGGTGTTGAGCACCTTGACCTGGTGTCCACGGTCCAGGGCCGCTTGGCGCAGGCGCTGCGTGGAGTAGCTGTTGAGGCCGCGGGAGAGGATGGCCAGCTTCACGAGGAGTCCTTGGATGACGCGGGGCGTCGCGGGGGCTGCCGGCGCGGTCGCGCCGGCGTGCGGGTCATGCCGGTGGCGCACCATGCAGGCGGGCGCCGTCGAGTG
>CBDTZE010000060.1:0-8996 GCA_965364815.1 uncultured Nitriliruptoria bacterium
TCGCCGAGGACGGCCTGTACGCCGCCCTGTGGCGCGTCCAGACCGGCGAACGCCTCCTGGCCTGAGTCTGGTCAGGACCAGTGATCCAGGACCTGCTGGTTGAACGGCGCCCAGGCCTCCACGGCCCACGCCCCGAACGGGGTCCCCGTGAGGCAGGCGCAGGCGAGGCCGGCATCAGGGTCGACCCACAGGAACGACCCGGACTGGCCGAAGTGGCCGAAGGTCGCAGGGTTGGCCCGCGGTCCCGTCCAGTGCGGGTCCTTGGTGCCGCGGATCTCGACGCCAAGGCCCCACGGGTTCGGGCTCTGTCGGCCGTAGCCGGGCAGGATCCCGTCCAGGTCCTCGAGGAACGGCGAGGTCGCCCGGGCATGGAGTTCAGGCGACAGCAGCGTGGGCGTCAGCAGCTCCCGGCCGAACGTCAGCAGGTCGCGGACGGTGCCGACGCCGTCCTTCGCCGGTGAGCCGTCGAGGCTGGTGCCGGTCATGCCCAGCGGGTCCAGCAGGGCCTCGCGAAGCCACGCGGTGAAGGGCATGCCCGTGGCGCCGGCCACGTGCTGGCCGAGCAGGTCGTAGCCGAGGTTGGAGTAGATGCGTCGACGCCCCGGCGCCGTGCGCGGGCCGGCGTCGTCCGGCGGCAGGCCGGAGGCATGGGCAAGGACGTGCGCGACGTCGGCGCCCTCCGGGGCCCCCTCCACCGCGTCCTCGAGGGAGGCCAGGCCGCGCTCCACGGCGACCAGCACGGCCCAGGCCGCCAAGGGCTTGGTGACCGAGGCGAGCGGGAACGCCTGGTCGATCGAGCCGTGGATCGCCATCGTCCGGCGCCCCGTCGTGATCCCGACGGAACCGGATTCAATGGCCCAATCGGCCAACTGTCCGAACGGATTTCCCACGAGGTGGCCCAGTCAGTCGGCTGCCCGCCAGGTGCGGGGTCAGGTCCAGTCAACTCGGCACCACGTCTGTCCTCAAAGCGATGGCGATGCGTCATGCTTGCAGCATGAACTCTCCTCCTGTCCGTCCGTCGGCCACTCGCCCCGTGCGCGTGATCGTCGTCGACGACCACGCCGACCTGCGTCTCATGGTCACGTTCCTGCTCGGCCTGGACGATCGTTTCGAGGTCGTGGGCGAAGCAGCCAACGGGAGCGAGGCCATCGCGCTTGTCGAGAAGGACGCTCCGGACCTGATGTTGCTGGACCTGGCGATGCCGGGCATGGATGGGCTCGAGGTCCTCGATCTCTGCACGCTGCGCTGGCCGGGTGAGCCCCGGATCGTCGTGTTGTCCGGCTTCACCGCAACCAAGATGCGGGAGCAGGTCCTGGGCCGCGGGGCGGTCGGCTACGTCGAGAAGGGCATCATCGTCGGCCCACTGATGGCCGACGAGCTTTACGCCGTGTGGAACGCGAGCGCCGCGGCTGCCTGAAGTGCGAGCGGGGGGATTTGAACCCCCACATCCTTTCGGACACCAGGACCTAAACCTGGCGCGTCTGCCAGTTCCGCCACGCTCGCCTGGGACGGAAGGCTAGGGCGAGGCCCGGTCTGTCTCGTGGCGCGCACGTCGCGGGCCAACCGGTCCTCCGCGGGTGACGGACGCTTGCCGGTCAACGACAGCCGTCGTAGGTTCCTGTGGATCAGCCGTGCCCTCTGGGCACCTCACGCTTCCCACAGGAGCTCACCCCATGCGGAATCCCCGTTTCCTGCGCACCAGCGCAGCGACGATGGGCCTCGCCCTCGTCCTGACCGCCTGCGGCGGCGATGACCCCGACACCGGATCGACCGACGGCGCGACCGACGCTGCCACGGACGGGACCGACGTCATGGCCGGCCGCGCCTGCCAGGTCACCGACACCGGTGGCGTGGACGACAAGTCGTTCAACCAGACCGCCTATGCGGGTCTCCTGCGCGCCAAGGACGAACTCAACGTCGACACGGCCGTCCTCGAGTCCGCGTCCCTGACCGACTTCGAGCCGAACATCGGCGCGTTCCTCGAGCAGGACTGCGACCTGATCGTCACCGTCGGCTTCCTTCTCGGCGACGCCACCCTGGCCGCTGCTGAGGCGAACCCCGACCAGAACTTCGCCATCGTCGACGTCGACTTCTTCGACGCCGAGGCTGGCGCCGACGTCACGCTCGACAACGTCAAGGAACTGACGTTCTCCACCGACCAGGCCGCGTTCCTGGCCGGGTACCTGGCCGCTGGCCAGACCGAGACGGGCGTCCTTGGCACCTTCGGTGGCATCCCGATCCCGCCGGTCACGATCTTCATGAACGGCTTCGAGGCCGGCATGGACCACTACAACGAGGTCCACGGCACGACGGTCGAGCTCAAGGGCTGGGACCGCGCTTCCGGCGAGGGCCTCTTCACCGGTGACTTCGAGGACCAGGACAAGGGTCGCGCAACGACCGAGTCCCTGCTCGAAGAGGGCGCCGACATCATCATGCCGGTCGCCGGCCCCGTTGGCCTCGGCGCAGCTGCTGCGGTCCGTGACGCCGGTGACGCCAGCATCGTCTGGGTCGACACCGACGGCTGCGTCTCCGCTGCCGACTTCTGTGACATCTTCCTGACCTCGATCATGAAGAACATGGACATCGCCGTCTTCGACTCCGTCGCCGCGCAGATGAACGGCTCGTTCGTCGGCGGTCTCTACACCGGGACCCTGGAGAACGGTGGCGTCGGCATGGCGCCGTTCCACGAGTTCGACGGTGCGGTCTCGGCCGAGCTGAAGGCGGAGCTCGAGCAGCTTCGGGCCGACATCATCTCCGGGACGGTCAGCGTCAGCTGAGCGCCCCGCACACACGACCGTCCGGTCGGTCACCCGAATAGGGTGGCCGGCCGGAAGTCGGTTTCATGCCCACTGTCCGCCAATCGATTCACGGAGGCCGACGCACGATGAAGATCGAGCTGCGCGGCATCACGAAGAAGTTCGCCAACGTCGTGGCGAACGAAGATGTCGACCTCGTCATCGAGCCGGGCGAGGTGCACTGCCTCCTCGGCGAGAACGGGGCGGGCAAGACGACGCTCATGAACGTCCTCTACGGGCTCTATCGGGCCACGGCCGGAGAGGTCCTTGTCGACGGCCGTCCCGTGGTCTTCAACTCGCCGTCGGATGCCATCGCGGCAGGCATCGGGATGGTCCACCAGCACTTCATGCTGGTGCCGGTGTTCACCGTGCTCGACAACCTGATCCTCGGGCACGAACCCACGGGCCGTGGTGGTCGCATCGACCGCGAGTCGGCCCGCCAGGAGATCCTCGCGATCGCCGAGCGGTACGACCTGGACGTCGACCTCGACGCCGTCGTCGAGGACCTGTCCGTCGGCGTCGAACAGCGCGTCGAGATCCTCAAGGCGCTCTACCGCGGGGCGGACTGCCTGATCCTCGACGAGCCGACGGCGGTGCTCACGCCCCAGGAGATCGACGACCTCTTCCGTGTGGTCGCGGACCTGAAGGCGGATGGCACGTCCATCGTGTTCATCACCCACAAGCTTCGCGAGATCCTCGCGATCGCCGACCGCGTGACGGTGCTGCGCAACGGGCGGGTGGTCGGCGAGGCCGACCCCAAGACCGCCACGCAGCAGGACCTTGCGACCCTGATGGTCGGCCACGAGGTGCAGTTGGTGGTTGATCGCGACCCGGCCGCACCGGGCGCGGCGATCCTCGCCGTCGACGGCCTGGTCGTCGAGAACAGCAAGGGGAAGCGCGTCGTCGACGACGTGTCGTTCGAGGTCCATGCCGGCGAGATCGTCGGGCTCGCGGGTGTCCAGGGCAACGGCCAGACGGAGTTGGTGCAGACGATCGCCGGGATGCAACGACCGGTGGGAGGATCGGTGCACCTCGACGGCAACGACGTGACCGGCCTCGGTCCGCGTGAACTCTTCAGACAGGGTTTGGCGCACATCCCTGAGGACCGGCAGCGGCACGGGATGATCGGGTCGTTCCCCATCAAGGACAATCTGGTCCTGAACACCTACCGGCGCAAGACCTTCGCCGATGGCCTGCGGACCAACCGCGCCGCGATCGCGGAACAGGCCACGAGGCTGGTCGAGGACTTCGACGTCCGGACGCCGTCGATTGACGAGCCGATCCAGAACCTGTCCGGCGGCAACCAGCAGAAGGTGATCGTGGCTCGGGAGTTCACCCACGCCGACCGACTCCTCATCGCCGCGCAGCCGACCCGTGGTCTCGATGTCGGATCCATTCAGTACATCCACGAACAGATCGTCAAGAAGCGCGACGAGGGGGCTGGCGTCCTGATCGTCTCGACCGAACTCGACGAGGTGCTGGCGTTGTCCGACCGGATCCTGGTGATGTACGACGGCAGGATCGTCGGCCAGATGCCCGGCTCCGAGGCCACGCGCGAGCGCCTCGGGCTGCTCATGGCCGGAGTGGCCGAGCCCACAGCCGACCAGGAGGCCGCGTCGTGAGCGACCAACTCCGTGACCTGGGCTACCAGGCCGTCGTCCCCGGCCTCGCGATCTTCTCCGCACTCGTCGTTGGTGGGCTGGTCATCCTGCTGTCGGATGCTGCGGCCCTGGAACTGTTGACCGGTGGCGACATCGGTGGCGGGCTCGCACAGGGCTGGAACTCGGTCAGTGCCGCCTACACGGCGCTGCTGAAGTCGTCGCTCGGCTCACAGCGGGCCATCGGCGAGACGCTCGTGGCGACCACGCCCCTGATGTTCGCCGGTCTCGGGTTCGTGCTGGCCTTCAAGGCGGGCCTGTTCAACATCGGCGCCGAGGGCCAACTGCTCGCGGGCACCGTGTGGGCCGGCTACGTGGGCTTCGCGTTCGACTTCCCGGCGCTCGTCCACGTGCCGTTGGCCATCATCGCCGCCTTCGTCGGAGGTGCGATCTGGGGCGCCGTCCCCGGCTGGCTGCGGGCTCGCACCGGTGCGCACGAGGTCATCAGCACGATCATGATGAACTACATCGCCTTGCGGATGGTGGACTACCTGCTCACGACCGAGCGCTTCCTGCGGCCCGGTCGACAGGACCCGATCTCCAAGCCCGTCGCCGAAACCGCCCGGCTGCCCACCCTGATCCCGGGCACGCGTGCGTCCGTCGGGATCCTGCTGGCGCTCGCGGCCACGTACGCCGTCTGGTGGTTGCTGTTCCGCTCCACCATCGGCTTCCAACTCCGAGCCGCGGGGGCGAACCCCGGCGCGGCCGCGTACGCAGGCATCAGTGTCGGCGGATCCTGGATCCTCGCCATGGCGCTCTCCGGCGGCCTGTCCGGTGTGGGTGGGGCCGTCGTCCTGCTCGGCGTCGAACGGTCGATCACGGGTGGGTTCACGGGGATCGGCTTCGACGCCATCGCCCTGGCGCTGCTCGGGCGTTCCCACCCCGTCGGTGTCGTCCTCGCGTCGTTGTTGTTCGGCATCCTGCGAGCCGGGTCGGTCGGCATGCAGGCCGCGACCTCGACGCCCGTTGACATCATCGTCGTCATCCAAGGCCTCGTGATCGGCTTCGTGGCCGCGCCGGCCCTGGTGCGTGCGCTGTTCCGACTCCGCAGCGCCAAGTTCGACCAGAACATCGACTTCGCCGTGTCGTGGGGGAACTGACCATGACCACACTGAACGTGCCCCCGTCGATGACCCAGCGCCGCGCTCGTGGTCTCGGGATCCTCTTCCTCGTGCTCGCGGGGTTCACCCTGCTGGTGTTCGTGCGCGGCTCCGAAGGCGGCCTGACGTCGACCTTTGGCCTCAACGCGCGCGGGTCCGACATCGAGATCCCCGACCTGGTGGTGCCCTCGCGTTGGACGGCTGTGCTGCTGGCGATGGTCATGGCCGTTGCCGGCGGTGCACAGCTCCAGCGAGGCTTCGGCAAACGGACCAACGCGGTCCTGGCAGGCGTCCTGGGTCTGTTCGTCTTCACGTTCCTGGTCTGGTCTGCCCGCGGCCAGTCCTTCAGCCTCGTCGGCATGTTGGATTCCACGCTCCTGCGAGCCACGCCGCTGGCGCTCGGGGCGCTGTCGGGCGTGCTGTGCGAGCGCTCCGGCATCATCAACATCGCCATCGAGGGGATGATGTTGATGGCGGCCTTCACCGGCGCCATCGTCGGCTCGGCTTCGGGAAGTCTGTGGGTCGGCCTGTTCGCCGCCATGCTCTCCGGGGCGTTGCTCGGAGCACTGCTGGCCGTCC
Source organism: uncultured Nitriliruptoria bacterium (assembly GCA_965364815.1). Classification (GTDB taxonomy): domain Bacteria; phylum Actinomycetota; class Nitriliruptoria; order Nitriliruptorales; family Nitriliruptoraceae; genus CBDTZE01. The sequence continues at coordinate 6,133 of CBDTZE010000060.1, forward strand.
TGTCGATCCGGTACGTCGTCGACCAGATCGTCTCCGCGACCTTCATCAACATCTTCGCGTTGGGCATCACGTCGTTCCTTGGCGCGCGTGTCCTGACCGAGTTCCAGGAGCTGAACTCACCGGGGACGTTCCGTCCGATCGGGATCCCGATCCTGGAGGATCTGCCGCTGGTCGGCCCGGTCCTGTTCGACAACAACATCCTCGTCTACCTGATGCTGTTCCTTGTCTTCGCGATCAACTGGGCGTTGTTCAAGACACGCTGGGGGCTGCGCACCCGGGCCGTGGGGGAGCACCCCAAGGCGGCGGACACGGTCGGCGTCGACGTGCTGCGCCTGCGGTTCTGGAACGTCGTCATGGGCGGCGTCCTGGCCGCGTTGGCCGGAGTGTTCCTGACGCTCGGGTCCGTCGGCCGGTTCGACGAGGGGATGTCGGCGGGGCGTGGATTCATCGCGCTCGCCGCGCTGATCTTCGGACGTCACCACCCGATCGGGGCACTCGGGGCCGCGCTGGTCTTCGGCTTCGCGGAGTCCATGCAGACCAAGCTGGCCATCCTGCAGACGCCGATCCCGTCGCAGTTCCTGCTGATGGCGCCCTACTTGGTGACCATCGTGGTCGTCGCCGGCCTCGTGGGTCGCTCACGCGTCCCCGCAGCGGACGGTCAGCCGTACGTGAAGGACTGAGCGGACATCGGCCACTTCGGCTGGTCCGTGGTGGTCATCCGCCCACGGAGGGCACGCTTGTGGGCCCCCTCCTTTGGATTGTCATGCCCGCCGAGATGTTGTCGAGCTCTGTCCTCGAAGCCCTGCCAGCCGTCGAACACCGCGACCCCGAACTCCTCGGCGGCAGCTACCTCGGCGCACGTGGCCAGGACGGCACCACGGTGCGCCGTCCCGACGGCACCGAACTGCCCGGTTCGACGTCTCCCGTCGCCGGTGTGTTCGGCTGGGCCGACGACGCCTGCGGCACCAGGGAACTGGCGGACGCGCTCCTCGTCGACGCCCTGCGCCGTCCGCCCACTCCCGCCGAGGTGACCGCCTTCGGTCGCCAGGTGTTGGCGAACCTGCCCGCCGATTCCTTCACGCTTCCGCGCCGGACCGTCGAGGCATGGCTCACCCAGCGCAACGCATCGCTGGCCGCCTGAGGGCACGGACCTCGCGGGTCAGTTCTTGGACGTGCTCTCGTCCCTGGTGCCGAGCACGTCGGCCCCGATCGTGACCGGCGGCGGCTCGATGCCGGCCGCCCGGTCGCGCTTGTCGGCCCGAAGTGACGTCACGATGGCGATCGTCAGGATGGCACCGATCACTCCGACGGACAGCGCGATCGGCAAGTGGAAGACCTCCAGCAGGAGCATCTTCACGCCGACGAACGCCAGGATCGCGGCGAGGCCGATGTCGAGGTGGCGGAAGCGCCCCGCCATGCCCGCAAGCGCGAAGTAGAGCGCCCGCAGGCCGAGGATGGCGAAGGCGTTCGACGAGAACACGATGAACGGTTCGCGACTGACGGCCAGGATGGCCGGCACGGAGTCGACCGCGAAGACGACGTCGGTCGCCTCGACCAGCACCAGGACGGCGAACAACGGGGTCGCCAGCAACGTGCCGGACTTGCGGGTGAACATCTTCTGGCCGTCGTACTCGGTCGTCGAGGGGATGACCTTCTGCACGAACTTGAGGACGGGGTTGTTCTCCGGGTGCGCCTCCTCGTTGCGGTGCTTGAGCATCCGGTACGCGGTCACCAGCAGGATCGCCCCGAAGACGTACAGGATCCAGTCGAAGCGTTCGAGCAGGGAGATCCCGGCGAAGATGAAGATGGCTCGCAGGACGAGGGCGCCGAAGACGCCCCAGAACAGCACCCGGAACTGGTACTTCCCGGGCACGCCGAAGAAGCTGAAGATGACGGCCCAGACGAAGACGTTGTCGACGGACAACGACTTCTCGATCAGGTAGCCGCCGTAGTACTCGCCCGCAGCGGCCCAGCCGAAGGCCCAGGCGATCACCAGGCCGAACGAGAGCCCGACCGAGATCCAGACCGCGGACTCGATGGTGGCTTCGCGCAGCGAGATGTCATGGGGCTTGCGGTGCACCAGCATCAGGTCCGCCAGCAACATCACGACGATGGCGCCGACGAGGGCCGCCCAGGCCCAGGCGGGCACGTCGAGGGTGACGAACTTGGCCGTTGAGGCGGCCTCAGCGGCAAACAGGGCGAAGGAAGACACGGGCGTCCTGGTGCAGGCGGGAACGTCTGGAAGATACCCACAGCGGTCTCCGCGCAGACGTGGCGAGCAATGGTGGAGAATGCCGGGCCGACCGGAGCAGCCCCCTTGTCCGAACTGGCAGCGCCACGGTTGGCTGGGACGCACGAACACGCGGACGGGGCGGCATGCTGCAGGTCGAAGGCCTGGTCAAGGCGTATGGCGACGTACGCGCCCTCGACGGGCTCGACCTGTCGGCGCGCCCGGGCCGACTGTTGGGGTTCCTCGGTCCCAACGGGGCCGGCAAGACCACCACGATGCGCGCCGTGTTCGGCCTGGTGCGTCCCGATGCCGGATCGGTCACCTGGCGGGGCGCTCCGACCACGGCCCAGGACCTGTTCACCTTCGGCTACATGCCGGAGCAGCGTGGTCTGTACCCGCGCATGGCGACCCGGGCGCAGTTGGTCTACCTCGGCCGGCTGCATGGTCTCTCGGTCGCCGATGCGCAGGCGGCCGCGGACCGATGGCTGGAGCAACTCGGCCTGGCCGACCGCGCCGGCACGCGGCTCTCGGAGTTGTCGCACGGCAACCAGCAGCGCGTGCAGTTGGCAGCCGCGTTGGTCCACGACCCCACCCTTTTGGTGCTCGACGAGCCGTTCAACGGGCTCGACCCGAT
>CBDTZE010000061.1:0-8911 GCA_965364815.1 uncultured Nitriliruptoria bacterium
GACGCCTCGTGGGCCGAGCGTGCCGTGAAGCTGGAGGTCGAACTCCGGGCCGCGGCGCAGACCGTGGTGGAGTTGGCGCGCGGGCGGGACGCCGCACGACGCGAGGTGGTGGCGCTGGCTCGGGCCGTTCCCGCCGTGCTGCACCGGGCAGGGGTCGGCGACCTCGACGCCAGCCTGGCCGTGCAGACCTGGGAGGACCTCGAGGCCGTCACGGACATCGTGGACGACCGCGATCGGGCGGTGGCGCTGCGGACGTCTGCCGACGCCGTGACCACGAGCCTCGCCGATCTCCGCAAGCGCGCCAAGGCGGCACTGCTGCAGCGTGAGGATCGCTGGCGCCCCCACGCGACGCATGTCGCCGGATGGGTCGACAAGGCGGAACGCGCCCGCCACGACGTCGCCCCGGCCGCCCAACTGAAGGCCGCCGAGGTCGCCGTCACCCGAGTCCACGACGAGGTGCGCGCCCAACGTTGGTCACCGATCGCCGACCAGGCCAAGCAGATCTGGGAGGGGCTGCGCCAGTCCTCCAACGTCTCCATCGAGGACGTCGCGTTGGCCGGCACCGGCAACCGCCGCCGGGTCGAGGTCAACGTCACCGTGGACGGGGTCGCGGGCGCCGCACTCGGGGTCATGTCACAGGGAGAACTGCATGCCCTCGCGCTGTCGCTGTTCCTGCCACGCGCCACGCTCGAGGAATCCCCGTTCCGGTTCCTGGTCATCGACGATCCGGTCCAGTCCATGGACCCGGCACGCGTCGACGGGTTGGCCCGCGTGCTCCAGGAAGTCGCGAAGGACCGCCAGGTCGTCGTCTTCACCCACGACGACCGCCTTCCCGAGGCCGTGCGTCGGCTGCAGGTCGCGGCGAACGTGCTCGAGGTCAGCCGCGAGGAAGGGAGTGTCGTCGCCGTGCGCCACGCCTCCTCGCCGTGGGAGCGTCACCTCGACGACGCGCGCGCCCTTGCACGCAGCGAGGACCTGGCCGAGATCCTTCGCCAGCGAACCGTCCCGGGGTTCTGCCGCCTGGCGATCGAGTCCGCCTGCGCAGACGCGATCCGCAGGACCGCGCTGGCCGCCGGTCGCACGCACGCCGAGGTCGAGGCCGACCTCGACGCCACGCCGAAGCTGCTGCCTCGCCTCGCACTGGCTCTCCTCGGTGACGGCACCAAGGGCGGCGAGGTGTATGGCCGGCTCAACCGCTCCCCCGGCGCCTGGGCGACGAACGTGGTGCGGGCCTGCAACGCCGGTGCCCACACAGGATCCAGCACGGACCTTCGACACATGGTCGATGAGGTCGACGAACTCATCAGCAAGACGTTGCGGTGACCGCCCCGTCAACGGCGATGGCCAGCGCGCTGGCGAAGCTCTCCGGTTCGGCGCTTGCGTCCTCGTCACTGCCGGGCGGGCTCGGGACGCGCGCCGCCGCCCTGCTGGCGCGACAGGCTCTCGAGGCTGCCGTCGAGGCCGAACTGCATGCCGACCTCGGTGCCGACCCCGGCGGGTCGATGCGGGCACGGTTGCTCACGCTGGTCCACCTCGATCCGACGCGTGGGGGCGAGGCAAGCCACCTGTGGTGGTCACTGACGCGGGCGTGCCACCAACACCAGTACGAACTCAGCCCGACGGCACGCGAAGTCCGCGGGTTGGTCGATCGGGTCGTCGCGTGGGTCGCAGGGCCACCAATCAGCGCCCGTTGAGGTTGACAGGGGCCAGGATGGGCATGGTTGGGATGAATTAGTCCTAAATCCCTGAACGGCACACCTTCATGGCCCACTACCGCACCGAGATCACCACGCCGGCGTCCCCCCGGACGTCCTTCGACTGGATGCTCGACTTCTCCAACGCGCAGGACTGGGACCCCGGCGTCCACCGCTCCGTGCGCCTGGACGCCGGACCGATCGTCGTCGGGTCGGCCTTCGACGTGGACGTGGCCTTCGCCGGGCGCAGCCTGACCATGCGATACGAGGTCGTCGAACTCGATGCACCCCACCGCTTCGTGCTGCGCAGCCAGACGCCGATGTTCATCTCCGTCGACACCGTCAGCGTCCGGCCGGCCGGCGACGGTGCCGTGGTGACCTATGACGCCGACCTGCGCCTGCGCGGCCTGCTGCGCCTTGGTGACCCGGTGCTTGCACTGGCCTTCCAGAAGATCGGCGATGCCGCTGCCGAAGGCCTGCGCACGCACCTCCGCGACCTTCCCGTTGACGAGGAGGCCAGCCGATGACCTCCCGCGCGGTCAAACTGCTGGACCGAGCCATGGAGGCCACGGTCGTCCCATCCTTCACTCGGCTGGGGTTGCTCGCTCGCCGTCGTCTGCGCGACGACTGGAACACGACCCTCGACGGCACGGGACGCACCGTCCTGGTCACCGGCGCGACCTCCGGACTGGGGGCCGCCGCGGCCGTCGAGTTCGCCCGGAGCGGCGCCGCCGTTCGCTTCCTCGCCCGTGACCGCGACAAGGCGAAGCGGGTCCGCGACGAGATCGCGACGGCCAGCGGCAACGACGACGTCGACTTCGGGATCGCCGACCTCGCGGACCTGGGCGCGGTCCGCGAATTCGCCGCCTGGTTCAACGACACCAATGACCGACTGGACGTGTTGGTCCACAACGCCGGCCTGCTGCTGGCCGACCGGGTCGTCACGACCGACGGCATGGAGTTCACCTTCCAGGTGCAGGTCGTCGCCCCAGCCCTGCTGACCTCCCTGCTCCTGCCCAGCCTGCGCAACGCTGACGGCGGTGGGCGCATCGTCTTCGTGAGTTCCGGCGGGATGTACTCGGAGAAGCTGCGACCCAAGCACGTCGAGATGGGTGTCGAGGAGTACGACGGCACCAAGGCGTATGCCCGCGCCAAGCGTGCCCAGCTGGCGCTGACCCACCGTTGGTCGCAGTGGTTGGCCGATGACGGCATCACCGTCAACGCCATGCACCCCGGCTGGGCCGACACACCCGGGGTCGAGGCATCGCTGCCCACCTTCGGCAAGATCGTCGGTCCGCTGCTGCGCACGCCGGAGGAAGGCGCGGACACCGTCATCTGGCTGGGCCTGGCAGACGAGGCAGCGACCGCCAGCGGCGGATTCTGGCTGGACCGAGCCCGCCGGGCGGAACACAAGCTCCGTTCGACCCGGCTCGACCCGGCGGAGGAACTCTCCCGCGAAGGCGAGCTGTGGGACCTCGTGGCCGACCGCGCCGGGCTCGATCGCAGCGCCTTCGGCCCCTCCGCGTGAGTGCGCCGAGCCCAGAGATCATCAGCCTCACCGAGGCCGCCGAACGACTCGACGTGCACTACATGACCGCCTACCGCTGGGTGCGTACGGGCCTGCTCGACGCGCACAAGGACGGCGGCCAGTGGAAGGTCGACGCCAGCAACCTCCGGGCGCCCCAGCGACGCGCTGCGGGCCGTCGGCCGGACGTCGGCGGTCCGATCGGCGCGGATGACCTTGCCGACGTGGCCCAACGACTGGCGCGGCGGATGCTGGACGGGGACGAGTCGGCGTCGTGGGCCATCATCGACGGCGCGCTGGCGCAGGGCCTGGATGCCTCGATGCTGCATCTCGGCCTCCTCGGCCCGGCCATGCAGATCATCGGCGATCTCTGGGAACGAGGCGAGATCAGCGTGGGTGACGAACACCGCGCCACGGCCGTCGCGAACCGAATCATCGGGCGACTCGGACCGACGTTTCGCCGGTCGGGGCGCCCCGCCGGCCGCGTCGTGCTGGGCACGGTCGAGGGTGACCGCCACGGTCTCCCGGTGGCGCTGCTGGCCGACCTCCTGCGCAGCCGCAACATCGACGTCATCGAGGCCGGAGCCGACCTCCCCGCCCTCGCCTACGTGTCCCTGCTGTCGGCCGACCCGGGACCTGGGAGTGTCACCGCCGTGGCGCTCTGTGCCACGCTGCCGGACAACGATCACATCCTCCCGCTCATCACGGCCATACGGTCCGCTCGGCCGTACGTGACGATCCTGCTCGGCGGAGCGGCAATCCGTGACGAAGCCACGGCGCTCGGACTGGGTGCCGACGTCTGGACCGGGGCAACCGGTCTCGCGGCCACCGACGCCATCGAACACGCCCTCACCAACGACGTGCTGGAGTCCACCAGATGAAGATCCTTGTGACCGGAGCCAGTGGCTACATCGGCGGGCGTCTCGTTTCCGAGTTGCTCGGAGCGGGCCACACGGTCCGCTGCCTCGCCCGCACCCCGGCAAAGCTCTACGACAACCCCTGGTACGACGATGTCGAGGTCGTGCAGGGTGACGTCAGCGACCCGGACTCCACGCGGTCCGCGCTGGACGGCATGGACGCGGCGTACTACCTCGTCCATTCCATCGGCGAGGGCGACGACTGGGAGGACTTCGAGCGCGAGTGCGCAACGGTCTTCCGCGATGCGGCGCAGGCCGTCGGCCTCGGTCAGATCATCTACCTCGGTGGCCTCGGCCGGGACGACGAGGACCTGTCCGAGCACCTCGAGTCCCGTCACGAGGTCGGCCGCATCCTCGCCAGTGGCGACGTGCCCTGCACCGAACTCCGGGCGGCCGTCATCATCGGCTCGGGCAGCGCCAGCTTCGAGATGCTGCGCAACCTGGTCGAGGTCCTGCCGGCGATGACCACGCCCCGCTGGGTCGAGACGCCTTGCCAGCCGATCGCCGTCCGGGACATCCTCTACTACCTGGTCGGCGTGCTCGGCGACGTTCGCGCGCACGGGCAGGTGTACGAAGTCGGTGGACCGGACGTGCTGACCTACCGCCAGATGATGCAGGCCTACGCCAAGGTCGCCGGGCTTCGGCGCCGCATCATCGTGCCGGTCCCGGTGCTGAGCCCCTACCTCTCCGGCCTGTGGGTCGGGCTGGTCACGCCCATCCCGCCGAGCCTCGCCCGACCCTTGATCATGAGCCTGGTCAACGACGTCCGCGTCCACGACAACCGCATCCGCGACCTGCTCCCTCGCGAGTTGTTGAGCTACGAGGAAGCGGTCGAGTTGGCCCTGCGACGAGTCAACGACCTCAACGTGGCGACCAGCTGGCGCGACGCCCACGTCCAGACCCCCGCCGACCCGCTGCCGACCGACCCCGACTGGGCCGGCGGAACCGTCGTCGAGGACGCCCAGGACATCTACATCGACGCCACGCCCGAGGACGTGTTCGCCACCGTCGTCGGCATCGGTGGGTCCCGCGGCTGGTTCAGCCCGCTGTTCCTGTGGCAGGTGCGTGGCGCGATCGATCTGCTGTTCGGCGGCATCGGCCCGCGCAGAGGCCGACGGCACCCCGAAGAGGTCGGCGTCGGCGACGTCGTCGACTACTTCCGGGTCGAGGCCGTGGAGCCGCCCAAGCTGCTGCGGCTCCGGGCAGAGATGAAGATGCCCGGTGACGGCTGGCTGGAGTTCCACATCATGCCGGAGGGCAGCGGTGCACGGCTGACGCAACGCGCCCGCTTCCATCCGCGCGGTCTCCCGGGTCGTCTCTACTGGTACTCGCTGCTGCCGTTCCACGCGATCATCTTCAAGCAGATGCAGAACAAGATGAAGGCGGCTGCAGAGCTTCTGGCTGACGAACGCGAGCAGGCGGGCGGCGGTCAGGCCGGGTCAGCAGCCGCGTAGAGCTCCGCAAGGTGCAGGTACATCGCGACGTTGGGGTAGGGACCGTCCGGCGGCTGCGGCAGCGGACGCACCTTGGCCGGCACGCCGACCGCCAGGTGCGCCGGCGGAACCTCGAAGGACTCGCGCACGACGGCGCCCGCGCCGACCAGGCTCCCTCGCCCGACCACGGCGTTGTTGAGCACCGTGGCGCCCATCCCCACCAGGACGCCGTCCTCGATCGTGCAGCCGTGCGCCGTGACCCGGTGGCCCAGGGTGACGTCCTCGCCGATCGTGCAGGGGGCACCCGGATCGGCATGCAGGATGCAGAGGTCCTGGACGTTCGTCCTCGCCCCGATCCACACCGTCGAGTGCTCGGCACGGATGACGCAGCCGTACCAGATGCTGACACCCTCCCCCAGCACGACGTTCCCCGCGATGACGGCGTCAGGCGCCAGGAAGGCTGCCCTGGAGACGTCCGGTGTGTGACCCGCGACGGTGATGATGCGGGCCATGTCAAACGCCTCCGGTCGTGGTGACGCGCACGTCGTCGTTGATCTTCATGCCAGCCTCAAGGGTCTTGTGCACGGGGCACTTGGCGGCGACGGCCTGCAGGCGCTTCGCCTGCGCTTCGTCGAAGTCGCCCGTGATCGTGACGGCGGACTCGATCTGGTCGATCTTGTGGTCGGGGTCGTCGCACTCGGCGCAGTCGTCGGCGTGCACACGCGAGTACGTGTAACGGACGGCCACGCCGTCCAACGGCCAGCCCTTGCGCTGGCAGTACATCTGGACCGTCATGCAGGTGCAGGCCGCCAAGGCGCCCAGCAACAACTCATAGGGCGTCGGCCCGGTGTCCTCACCGCCGACGGATGCGGGCTCGTCCGCCAACATGACGTGCCCGTTGGCGACGATCTTGACCTGGTAGCCGGCTTGCAGGCTTGCCTCGATGGTTGCCATTGCTCAACTCCTGGTGGTGGATTCTTGGTTGTCGGATCGGGATTCAGTTGCGGTTCGGGGAAGTCGGCTGGAAGCGATCGTGCCGGCGGCGCCCACAAGGACGAGTGCGCCCAACGCGACCTCGTCGCCGACGGTGGCCAGTCCGCTGACGATGCCCCCGACGATGAGGAGCAACACCCCCATGGCCGAGTTGGATGCCGCCACCCAGGCGGTGCGTCGATCGCCCTCGGCGACGTCGACCACGTAGGTCGAGCGGCCGACACGTGCGCCCGCATGCACGACGGAGAGCAGGAAGTGGGCAGCGACGTAGGTGCCCAGCGCCGCACGCAGACCCTCGACCTGCAGGGCGACGAGGAACAGGATCAGCAGCGCGGATGCCAGGGCGGCGGCCGTGGCCATCACGAGCCGGCTGGACCGATCCGAGGCGCGGCCCCAGGCCCGTCCACCGAGCACGGCCGCCAGGCCCGAGGCGACGACGAACGGCCCGAGTCCCGAGATCTCCCCGCCCGTCTCGTCCACGGCCAACGCCACGATCAACGGCGGCGAAAGCGCCGAGGCCAGCAGCAACGTGCGGGCGACGACGAAGTGGCGGAAGTCGGCGTCATCGCGGACCAGCGCCCACGGGTGGACGTCCTTGCGCGCCTTCCCGGAAGCTGGCTCCGGCTGCTCCTGGACCCCGAGGAAGATCGCCGCAGCAACCAGCCACGCCACGGCGGCCGCGAAGAGCAGCCACGCGAACGCCTCGGTCCCCTCGCTGCGCCCGCCCCACAGCCGCAGCCCGATGCCGAGGGTGAGAGCAACGGCACCTGCGGCGCTGGTGGCGCGCCCGGTGACGCGCCCGCGGCGGCCGGCCGGGACGGCGCGACCCAGCACGTCCTTGAACGCGATCGAGGACAGGGCCCGCGAAAGGGCGAACATGGCGAGGGCGGCCAGGAGGCCGTAGCCCAGGACGTCGCCCGAGGACGTCGCGGCCAGGATCGCCATGACGACGATCGCGGCGGCCTGGCCGACCGCCCCCGCGGACCACGCAAGCCGGCGACGCTGGATCCGCTGGACCCGCGGGGCAAGCGCAGCCTGCGGCAGCAAGGAACCGGACTCCCGGATCGGCACCAGCAGGCCCGTGACGAAGTCCGGGGCACCGCCGGCTGCCAGCAGGAACGGCAGCACGGCCTTGGGGTCGACGATGGCGTCCCCAGCCTTGGTCAGGGTCAACGACGCGACGATGCGGCGCGCGTTGCTGACCTCGCGCCGCGAGTCGTCCTGCTCCATGCGATCTCCGGTCATGCCAGGGGTCGGGAGAGTTCGGGCGGTGCGGGCAGGCGCCCCACCAGGGCCGGCGCCACGTTCATGCCGTGGCCGCCGAAGCCGGCCAGGCCGAACAGTGCCCGGTAGAGGGCCGTGAGTTCCGGCCGGTTGAGCCAGTCGGCGACCACCTGCGCCTGGGCGGCGTCGTCCAGCAGGACCTGGACGGCGGACTTGCCGCACAGCACGGCGCCGTCGGGATCGGCCACGGCCTCCAGCCGTGCAGAAAGGCCCGCCAACAGGACCTTGGGGCGCTCTGCCTCGGCCAGCCGCCGCGGGAACTGCTCACGCAACTGTTCGACCTCGACGACGGGCCGCAGGTAGCGGTTGCCCAGGTAGACGGCTTCGCGCTGTCCCCACAGCAACAGGTCGGGATCGATGGTCCCGGTGTTCGCGAACCGGAAGGTGCTCCCGGCCGTGTCACCGGGCCGCTCGTCACGCACCAGGGGCTTGAGGGCATACGCCTCGCTGGTCGATGCCCCGTCGCGCACGGTGGCGACGTCGCGCAGCCGCACCGGACGCGCCAGCAACTCCAGCAGGACGTCCTCGTCGACGTCGAGGTCCGCAGCAAGCAGCGGCAGACACCAGTAGCCCGGGGGCAACAGGTCCAGGAGGTCGCGCCCGACCTCACGCGTCCGCACCGGCGCCAGGTCGGCGTCGTGCACGACGAAACTGATGGGCCGGTCGGGGTCCACGGCCGCCACCGTGACCAGGGACGCGACGTGTACCGAGGCCTCCTCGAACAGGTCGGCCTGCGTGAAGTCCAGGACGGTGTCAACCCGGCCCTCGAGGTGGGCGTGCAACGGGGCGCTGAAGTCCGCGGCCAGGACCGCATTGGGCACCAGCAGTGCGGCACGGCCGCCCTCCCGCAGCAGGTCCGCGGCCAGTGCCACGAACGGCACCCACAGGTTCCACTGTCCCCCGCGGCAGGCCGGGCGGGTCCGGGTCAGTCGCCGCCGCAGCGTCGGGTGCAACCGGCCGTGGGCGCGGGACTTGACGTACGGCGGGTTGCCGACGACGACGTCGAAGCCACGCCAGGCCTCCGGGACGTCCAACGGCCAATGCAGTGGACGCCGCTGGCGCACG
>CBDTZE010000062.1:0-8911 GCA_965364815.1 uncultured Nitriliruptoria bacterium
CCGCGAAGGTCCGCGACGCGATTCCTGCCCCGGACCTCGAAGCGATCGCCACGGCTGTCGCCAATCGCATGTCGTCCGAGACCGCCAAGGTCGACGCCGACGGCATCGCTGACGCTGTGACCGCGAAGGTCCGCGACGCGATTCCTGCCCCGGACCTCGAAGCGATCGCCACGGCCGTGGCCGACCGCATGGCGTCGGAGACCGCGACGGTCGACGCCGACGTCATCGCTGATGTCGTCTTCGGTCGCATCTCGTCCTCCCTGCAGATGCCGGACGTCGAGGCGATCGCCGCGAGCGTCGCCCGCCAGAACCCGCCACTCGACGCAGGCGTCCTCGCCGAGGTCATCGCCGGCCGGGTGCCCAGCGCCCTGCAGGTGGCCTCTGCCGTCGACGCCTCGATCCGCGACGGCCTCGTGTCCGTCGTTGACGACATCAAGGACGAGGTCGACGGTCTGCGGGCCGAGCTCGGCCAGATCCGTGGCGAGGTCAGTGAGTCCGCGGCCGGCATCCAGCCGCTCACCTCCCGCATGGGCTCCGAACTCGACGGTCTCGCCGAGGCCGTCGCGTCCATCCGCAACGACCTGCGGCTGCAGAGCGACGACCGCGACCGCCTCCTGGAGATCGTTCGGACAGAGCTCGCCGATGCCGGTGACGCCCCCGACCGCATGGTCGAGGCCGTCCGCGCCGAACTCGAGCGCGCCGCCGACCAGCGCGGTGCGCTGCTCGAGGCGATCGACCAGCGACTGGTCGACGGCCTCGACGCCATTGACCAGCGGGTCCGTCCACTCGACGGGCTCGGTGTCGACCTCGGCGACCACGTCGCCTCCATGCGTGAACGTCTCGATGCCCTCAGCACGGAGATCGACGGCATCCGAGGGGTCGCCGAGACCGTCGCCACGCAGTCGGCACAGATGGATCGCCTCGCGATCGAGATGCCGGCCAACGTGACGACCGCCATCGACGCCCGGTCCGAGGACCTCACCGCCGAACTGTCGGACCTCGTCCGCGACTTCGCGACCGAGTTGGGCTCCGCCCTGGCAACCGTCGCAGAACGGGTGGAGGACGCCCAGTCGACCACCGGCACGACCCTCGCCAAGGTCGACGCGGAGGTCGCCTCCGTCGTCGACAACGTGGCAAGCATCCGCGAGGACGTGACCAAGGACCGCGAGACGCTGGTCGACCAGGCGGGCCTGTTGGAGAAGATGGCCGAGGACATCGCCGGACTCGGCGACGTCATCGGGCGCGTCATGGGCGAGGTTCAGGTGGAGCTCGAGGCCAGCCAGGAAGCTTCCATCGACCGCCTGCAGGTCACCCTCGAGGACGCCCGTGCGCGCGTGCAGGATGCGGCCGGTGTGCTCGACGAGCGTGCCGCGGCCTCCGTCGCTCGCATCGACGGGGCAGCCGAGACCGTCATCGCCTCGTCGGACGGCCTCAAGGCTCGCCTCGAGACCTCGCTGGACGAGATCGCCAGCGTCACGCGCATCGATGCCGAAGCCGCCCGCGACGAGGTCGTGGCCGCAGGTGCGCGCCTTGACCTCCTGTTCGACCGCCTTGCGGGCTTCGAGCGGGCCCTCGTCGGGCACATCGAGGCGCGGGACGCACAACTTGCCCGTGAGCGGACCCTGGTCACCGAGGCGCTCGTGGACCAGTTGTCCAACTCGATGAGCAAGGGACAGCGCAAGCGACTTGCCAAGACCGTCGAGGTGCCGCTGGCATCGCAGGTCGCGGCGCGCGACCTCGACCCGCTGCCGTCCCCGGAGCCCGTCGCTGCAAGGACCCCGGCTCCCGGGACCCGGGAGCTCGATGTCGAGCCCCTGGCTCGTCGGGCAGAGAAGGTCGTGCCCAAGACGCGAGCAGCAGCCGCGCCGAAGAAGGCGGCGCCCAAGAAGGCCGTGACGCCGGCCGTCGAGCCCGAGGTTGCCCCGGAGAAGCCGGCAGAGACGAAGGCCGCCCCGAAGGCGAAGGCCGCGCCCAAGAAGCCCGCCCCGAAGAAGGCTGCTCCGAAGGCGAAGGCCGCGCCCAAGAAGCCCGCGCCCAAGAAGCCGGCCGCGAAGAAGGCCGCGCCCAAGAAGCCGGCCGCGAAGAAGGCCGCGCCCCCGAAGAAGGCCGCAGCGAAGGCCACCGCGGCACCGAAGAAGGCAGCCACGCGGAAGCCGGCGGCGAAGAAGTCGACGGCCACGGCACCGAAGAAGGTTGCCGTGAAGAAGGCAACGCCGCGCAGGCCCCCGGCCTCGTTCGGCGCCGCGGTGACGCGCCAGGATCTCATCGACGTCAAGGGCCTTGGGCCGGCCAAGGCCGATGCCCTGATCGACGCGTTGGGCTCCCCGGCCGTGGTCGCGACGGCCTCGATCGAGCAGATGTCGGCCGTCCCAGGCATCTCCGAACGGCTTGCGAAGCTGGTGCGCAGCGAGCTCGGCTGAGGCGGCAGAAAGCCTCCCGGACCCGGCGTCTCGGCGCCGGGACCGGTGTTTTTGGTGAAATTGGGCAAAAAAGTGGGGCGAATCGACGATTCTGACTTGACGTTCCGGGTTCGGCGTGGCTGAATTACAAATGCGTAACTACAGGCGTTGTGCCTGACGCGCATCGGACAGGGGAGCGGACGCATGGCTGCAGGCGAACTGGTGGACGTGTTCACGTCCGTTGACGAACGTGAGTGGATGCTCGAGGCCAAGTGCCTCGACGCGGACCCCGAGGCGTTCTTCCCGGAGAAGGGCGGCTCGACCCGCGAGGCCAAGCGCATCTGTGCGGCCTGCCCCGTACGCGATGACTGCCTCGACCACGCCCTCGCCAACGAGGAGCGCTTCGGCATCTGGGGCGGCTACTCGGAGCGCGAGCGCCGTCGGATGCGTCGGATGGCCAGCTGACACGAGCATTTTCGTCCGTGGTCGCCGTGCTACCGTCCGGCAGTGCCCGCCCCGCGTGAAAACTGCGGGGCGCGTCACGTTCCACGACCTCGGCGCGCCACTGCGTGGGTTGTCGGTGGACGGTCCCACTTCCCCTCCTGCAGGAGGCTCGCGCGCCAATGGGTGCAGCCGCACGAACTCCTCGCGTCGTCGCGATCGTGGTCGCCCACGATGGAGCGGAATGGCTCGACAGCGCCCTGCGGGCGATCGAGGCCCAGGACTATCCCAACCTGACGATCCTTGGCGTCGACAACGGGTCGCAGGACACCAGCCGTGACATCCTGCTCGACCACCTCGGGACCGAACGCGTCCTGATCGCCGAGCGGGACCTGGGTTTCGGCGCTGCCGTGAACATGGCGGCCGACACGGCGAGCGCCGGACGGGCGGACTACCTCTTCCTGGTGCACGACGACGCTGCCGCGGATCCCGATGTGGTCAGCAAGCTCGTCGCGGCCATGGAGGCGGATGACCGGCTCGCCGCCGTCGGCCCCAAGCTCGTCCGTTGGGAGGACCCCCGGACCCTGGAGTCCGTCGGCATGACCGTCGACATCACCGGGCGCGCCGATTCCGGGCTCGAGCCCGACGAACGCGACCAGGGACAGCGCGACGCCGTCCACGAGACCTTGTACGTGCCCACCTCGGCGATGCTCGTCCGTCAGCGCGACTACGAGGCCATCGGCCGTCTCGACCGCCGCTACCACGTCTTCCGCGATGACCTGGACCTGTGCTGGCGTTGGTGGATGGCTGATCGTCGGGTCGAGGTCGTGCCCTCCGCGCGCGTGCGGCATGCCGCCGGCGCGTCGAACTACCTGCGCCTCGGCCAGACCGCCTTCCTGGGTCCGCGCTACTTCGCCGAACGCAACACGTTGGCGACGCTCCTGAAGCTCTACGGGCGCACCCGCCTGCTGCTGATCCTTCCGCTGTTCTTCCTGGTCGGCCTCGCCAAGGTTGCGGGGTTCCTCGCCACGCGTCGTTTCGGTGACGCCTGGCAGACCCTGCGTGCGTGGGCCTGGAACGTGTTGCACCTTCGCGAGACCTTGCGTCTGCGCCGTGCTGCCCAGTCCATGCGGGTGAAGTCCGATGCCGAGTTGGGCATGCTGTTCGGCAAGGTCGTCCCACGGCTGCGGGCCTACACCGACGCCGTGACGTTCTGGCTCACGACCGGTGCTGGCGTCGAGGGTGAATCGGTGGAGTCCGCCGAGCTCCCGACGACAGCGCGTGGCCGCATCGTGCAGTTCGTGCGTGCCAATGCCGTCGTGCTCGGCGGCAGCACCCTGCTGGTGGCCGGCACATTCCTGGCCCTGCCCCTGCTCTCCTCCGGCGACGTCCGTGGGGGTCAGTTGCTGCCGTGGCCCGGGGGTGGCTCCGGATCCTTCCTGCGTGACTACGCGGCGAGCTTCCACGCCATCGACGGCCTCGGCACCGCAGCTGCGCCTTCGCCCGCCAGGTTCCTGCTGGGCGTGTTGACCTTCTTCAGCCTCGGTTCGTCCTGGCTGGCCCCTCGCGTGCTCCTGCTCGGGGCGCTGCCGATCGCCTGGGTCTTCTCGCTGATCGCGGTGCGGCCCCTGACGCCCCGGCGCGTCCCGCAGGTCCTCGCGGCCACGCTCTATGTCCTGTCGCCTCCGTCCATTGCGGCCGTCCGAACCGGGCAGGTCCCTTCGCTGGTCGTGATCGCCTTGCTCCCCGCGCTCTTCGCCGCGGTCATGGCGATGATCCGTGACGATGTGAAGCTCGCCACTGCCTGGCGGTCAACGGCCGCTGGGGCGCTCATCGGCGCGGTCATGGTGGCGTTCGCGCCGCCGGTCGCGGCGGTGCTGATCCCGACGGCCCTCGTCCTGGTGGTCGCCGTCCAGTGGTTCGGGCTCGAGGACGAAGCCCGTCGTGGAGCACGGTTGCGGATCGCGGCCTTCATCGCCGGTGTGCTGCTGCTGCTCTTCCCCTGGTCGCTGGACCTGATCCGTGCCGGGACGCCCGCGCTCAACGCCCTGACGCCACAGGTCACCGCGCCGCAGCCGTTCTGGCGCCTGGTCCTGTTGGTCCCGGACCTGGCGGGCTTCCCGATTCTCCTCGCGGGCGGCGGGTATCTCGCGGCCGGGGTGCTCGGACTCGCCCTCGGGCTCCGCACACGCACCGGAGCCGTCGTGGGCCTGTGGGGCGCGGGGGTCTCCGGAGCACTGTTGTCCTGGCTGCTCGGCCGCGCGGGTGCCGAGGCCGCTGCCTGGCAGGGCCTGCCGCTGGTGCTGGCTGCGGCCGCCTTCAGCGCGCTGCTTGCCGTGGCCTTCAGTGAGGCCGGATCGGCACTCGGCCGCTACTCCTTCGGCTGGCGTCACCTCCTGGCCGGTGTGTCGGTCCTGGCCACCGGGGCCGGCCTCGTCGTGATGCTGGGCCACGTGGCGAATGACCCCTGGGGCGCGTACGCGATCGACGAGCCGTCGCTTCCGGCCTTCATCGGCGCCGAACGGGACGCCGTGGGGGACTTCCGTGTCCTGGTGCTCAGCGCCGCAGGAGGCGACCTGCGTTGGGACCTCACCGGTCCCAGCGGCCCGACCATGCTCCGCTTCGGCCACCCCCTGCCCACCACGCTTGCGCGTCGCGTGGACCAGGACCTGACCGACATGATGGGTGGCTCCGACCCGGGTGCTGCCGCCCGGCTGGGGCTGGCGTCCGTCCGCTGGATCGTGGTCCCGGAACGAGGCATCTCGCCCGAACTCGACCAGGCGCTCGGTCAACAGCTCGACCTCGAGCCCCAGCCGGTCAGTCACGGCCGGGTCTATCGGGTCGAGGGCTGGCTGCCCAAGGGCGCCGCCGTGCGCCCCGACGTCCTGGACTCCGTCGTGAACCAGCGGGCACTGCCGCCGGAGTCAAGGGTGGACGCGCTGTCGGTCGTCGACGGCGTCCTGACCTGGGACCAGCCTCGGGAAGGCGCCGTGTTGCTCGCGGAGGCCGCCGAGGGTCGCTGGGTCGCGACCGTGGACGGCGCCGAGGTCGAGGTTCGTCCGATCGAAGGGCTTGTGCGCGTGGACGTCCCCGCCGGAGCGCAGTCCGTGGAGATCCGCCACGCCCAAGGGACCCGCACCACCCTGATGGCCCTGCAGTTGATCGGGCTGCTCCTGGGCATCTCGCTGGTCCTGCGGCCCCCCGGCTTTGCCGAGGTGTCGCAGCGTGCCCAGCCGGCCGCCCCCGCGCCCCCGCCAGCCCCGCAGGACCCGGCGCCACTGCCGGGAGAACCTGACCCGGCTTCGCCGGTCACTCCGGCCCCGGTCGACCCCACGCACGTCAGCGTCCTCGGCAGCGGGGGCGAGTCATGACCAGTGGACGCTTCACGGCCGTCCTCTTCGGACTGGTCCTGCTCCTCGGGCTGCTCAGTGCGCTGGACGTCGTCACGCCAGAGGTCGGCGAACGCTCGGACCTCGTGGCCTCGGAGGCTGCTCGGTCCGGAGCCTGGACCTGTCCGGTCGCTGGCCTCGCCCCCACGGGCCAGGCGCAGTTGGTGGCCGCGGCCCCGCCCGGAGACTCGGGCATCGCCGCGGACGTGACCTTCGACCAGTTCCTCGACGGGGCGACCACCCGTGTCGTCCGTACGGCGGCCTTCCCGGAGCAGGCCGTCGCCACCCCGGTCGAAGGTGTCGCCGCCTCCGGCAACGTCACGGGCGACCTCGGGATCGTGGCCCGCTGGCGTCGTCAGCCCGCAGCCCTGGGCCGGTCCTATCGGGTCTCTGGGGACCAGGGCCCCGGCGGCGTGCTGAGCGCTCCCTGCATCCCCGGCACCAGCTCGACCTGGATCGTTCCGGGCGTGTCGACGGCCGGTGGCGCCGAGGCCACGCTGGTCCTGTCGAACCCCTTTGCCAGTGACGCCAGCGTGCGGATCACCCTCGCCCTGCCGGATGGCCCTCGTCAGCCTGTTCTGCTTGAGAACATCGTCGTCCCGGCGCAGTCGGTGCGTCGACTCTCACTCAACGAGCACGCTCCCGAGGAACGGGACCTGGGCGTGGTCGTCACGACCCGTTCGGGGCGTGTCGTCGTCGAGGGCATGCAGAGCGTCAACGCGGCCATCGGCGGCATCGAGGGCATCACGCTGACCGCGGCGGCCAAGTCCGGCGGAGATTCGTGGACCATTCCGTGGCTGGCCGCGGAGCCTCGTCCTCGTACGGACAACGACGTCAGTGACGCCGGAGACGGCGCCCAGCCGACCGTCGTGACCGGTGACGGTCCCGTCGCCCGCGTCGTGCGGATCGATCGCCTGGCCGGGGACACCAGCTCCTGGGTCTGGGTCACCAACGTCGGCGACGACGATGCCGTCCTGCTCCTGACCGTCCACGGACCCGATGGCTCCGAGTTGGTCGACACGTTCGACGAGCCCGTCCTGCCGCCGGGCACGATCCGGCGAATCGACCTCGACGGTTTGCTGCCGCTGGGCCAGCCGCGCGCCGGCATCACCATCGCCACGGAGAACGGCGTGCCGATCGTTGCGTCCGTCGCCACACAGGTGGCCACAGACGACGAGGACCGCACGGGCCTGGTCGTCCAGTTGGGTGCCCCAGCCACGGACGCGGTCTGGGTCGTCCCGGGCGAGGCGCCCGAGGGACGTCGCTGGCTGTTGAGTCTCGTCAACACCGGCGGCGAGGACGCCATCGTGGCGGTCTCCCTGTGGACCGAGGGCGGGATCCTGCGTCCCGATGCCGTGCAGGCGGTCTCCGTGCCGGCTGGCACCCAGCGACTGGTCGACCTCTCCGAGGTCGTGGATCCGACGCTCGCCGCACAGGTCGTGCATGTACGCGCGGATGCGGGAGCGGTCGTCGCGGGACGCGTCGGCTGGTCGACCGACGGTGGCCTTGGCCTGGTGGCACACCTCGGTGTCCCGTCATCGGTCTGGTCCGGCGGCTTGCTGGTGCCGACGACGCGGTTCGACCCGTCGTTGACCGGCCACGTCGTGCGTGAGGATGCGGCGACCGACTCGACGGCCACCACACCCTGAGCAGGGTCAGCCCCAGCCGAGCTCGTCGAGGCGGTCGTCGTCGATCCCGAAGTGGTGCGCGATCTCGTGGACGACGGTCTCCTGGACGATGGCCTTCAACTCCGTGAAGTTGCGCGCACGCATCTCCAGTGGCCGCTGGTAGAGCGTGATCCGGTCGGGGAACGTGATGGGCTCGAAGCCACGATCCGTCTGGGGGACGCCCTCGTAGAGCCCCAGCAGGATCCCCTCCTCGGTGTGCCCGTCGATGGTCGCCGGCGGCACGTCCTCGATGAGGATCTGGACGTTGTCGAGGTACGCCAGCAACTCCTCGGGCAACGACTCGATGCCCGCCACGACGAGACGCTCGAACCGGTGCGGTCGCATGGCACGGAAGCCGTCGGTCGGTCGCCGACGCGGATCCGCGTCACGTCGGCGGTGTCGGCCGTGCCGCTCGTCGCCCACTGTCGTCCCTCGCCGTGCCTCGTCCCGGGAGCGTAGGGGAGGGCTGCCGGTGAGTGGCAGCCGCGACACGTGAATGCCAAAACCGTCTTGGGTGTCAGTGGGTTACCCAAGACGGTCCGGGCCGCCAGACACGTGCGGGGTGCTTTGTCGAGGTCTGGGGCTTGCGTACTTTGCCGACATGGACGCTGCCCCACTTGCCCACCGGGACACCCGCCGCTGCGCGCGGCCGGGTTGTGCCGACCTTGCCGTGGCGACGTTGTCGTTCCGGTACGACCTCTCACAGGCGTGGGTCATGCCGCTGACGGAGGATCCGTCGCCGGCGACCTATGACCTGTGTGGGCCCTGCGCCGACCGGACCCGGCCGCCGCGTGGCTGGCACCTGGTCGACGAACGCCCCGACCTTGATGCTGCGACGGCGATGCCGGACGAGCACGATGTCGTCCGGGCCGCCATCGCCGCCGCCCTGCGTGGCCAGAGTGCTCCACTCGAGGTCGTCCGCGACGTTCCCGGTTCGGTCGCCGACGACTCGTCGGCCGAGGCCACAGCACCGGCCCCCGTCCTGCACGCCGTCCCGGACCCCGCACCGGCGACT
>CBDTZE010000063.1:0-8874 GCA_965364815.1 uncultured Nitriliruptoria bacterium
CCGGGCCACGCCTGGACGCACAGCCAGGACGGCGGCGGGAAGATGGACGCCAAGGCGATCCCGACCCTCGGCTACCGCGGCATGCACAGCTTCGAGGTCTCGATCGAGAACTGGCGCGTCCCCCACACCGACCTCATCGGGATGGACGAGGGGATGGGCCGCGGGTTCTACTTGCAGATGATGGCGTTCGCGAACGCTCGCCTGCAGACCGCGGCACGTGCTCTCGGGGTCATGCAGTCGGCGCTCGAGGAGTCGGTCACCTACGTCGGCCAGCGCAACATCTTCGGCGCGGCCCTTGGCTCCTACGAGCTCAGCAAGGTGAAGATCGCGCGCATGGCGACGATCATCGCGGCGAACCGCTCGTTCGCCCACGAGGTCGCCCGGATGATCACTGCGGGCGGCGGCCAGCTCGAGGCCTCCGAGGTCAAGCAGCTCGCCTGCCGTACCGCCGAGTGGGTCACCCGTGAAGCGCTGCAGCTCCACGGTGGGTACGGCTACGCCGAGGAGTACACGGTCAGCCGGCTCTTCGTCGACGCTCGCGTCCTGAGCATCTTCGAGGGAGCCGACGAGGTCCTGGCACTGCGCGTCATCGCCCGCCAGATCCTGGCCGACACCCTCTGAGCTTCTGCGTGCCGGGACACCACGGGCCGACCCCGCACTAGCGTGGTGCGGGGTCGTTCGAAGGTGTCCCATGACCACGTCGCTCCCGCTTGTTGGCAGTCGCACCGTGCGCCGCTCGTGCACGTTGTGCGAGGCGCTCTGTGGGCTCGACGTCGAGGTCACCGACAACCGGGTGACAGCGATCACCGGCGACGCCCACGACCCGTTGTCGCGTGGGTTCCTCTGCCCAAAGGGCGTCGCGAACATCGACCTCACCCACGACGAGGATCGTCTGCGGCGACCGCTGGTCAAGATCGACGGTGCGTTCGTCGAGACGGACTGGGAAACCGCGTTCCAGTTCGCCGCCGACGGGCTGAGCAGGGTGCGTCGCGACCACGGCAAGGATGCGTTGGCGACGTACGCGGGCAACCCGATCGTCCACAACACGGCGGCGCTCTTCCTGCTGCCCTTCCTCAAGACCCTCGACACGAAGAACCGCTACACCGCGACGTCGACGGACCAGGCGCCGCAGTCGCTGGCGGCCTACAAGATGTTCGGCCACCAACTCCTGTTTCCGCTGCCGGACCTCGACCGCACCGATCACCTGCTCATCATCGGCGCCAACCCCTTGGTCAGCAACGGCAGCCTGGTCACCGCTCCGGACTGGGGCCGTCGGATCAAGGCCCTCAAGGATCGTGGTGGACGAGCGATCGTCATCGATCCCCGACGGACCGAGACGGCACGCGTGGCGAAGGAACACGTCGCGATTCGGCCCGGGACCGACGCCGTGCTGCTGGCGGCGATGGCCAATGTCTTGTTCGAGCGTGGCCTGGTCAGGCTCGGACGCGTGGCCGACCTGGTCGACGGTTTGGACGCGATCCGCGCAGCGGTCAAGCCGTTCACCGTCGAGGACGCCAGCCGTGTGACCGGCATACCAGCGGACACCATCACGGCGCTGGCGGTCGACCTGGGTGAGGCCGAGAAGGCCACGGTCTACGCCCGCGTCGGCTTGTGCCAGACGCGGTTCGGGACGGTGGCGTCCTGGCTGGTCAACGTCCTGAATCTCATCACCGGCCGACTGGACGAGGTCGGCGGCGCGATGTTCGCCACGCCAGCGGTCGACCTGAACCGACTGGTGGCGATGATCATTGGTGCCGGAAGCCACGACTCGTACCGCAGCCGGGTGCGTGGGCTGCCCGAGCTCAACCACGAGCTCCCGATCGCGACGCTGGCCGACGAGATCATCACGCCGGGCGACGGCCAGGTCCGTGCGCTGCTGGTCTGTGCCGGCAACCCCGTGTTGTCCGCGCCGAACGGACGCCGGTTGGACGACGCGCTGCCGACGCTCGACTTCATGGTCGCCATCGACTTCTACCTCAACGAGACCAACCGTCACGCGGACGTGATCCTGCCGCCGACGGCCCCGTTCGAGCACGATCACTACGACGTGGTCTTCCACGCCCTGGCCGTGCAGAACACGGCGAAGTTCTCACCGGCGGCGATCGCCCCGACGCCCGGGTCCAAGCACGATCACGAGATCATCCTGGAGCTGGCACGCCGCATGGAGCTGGGCCCGTTCCTGGCCCCCCTGCAGAAGCTGCTTGGTTCGCTCGGGGGACAGCTCACGCCGATGCGAGTGATCGCCGCAGCGATCGCAATGGGGCCGTACGGGCTTCGCCGCGGCCGCAAGGCCCTCACGCTCAAACAGGTCCGGGCGAGCCAGCACGGCATCGACCTCGGCCCCTTGCAGCCGGGCCGGTTCCCCGAGGCGCTGTGGACCAAGGGCAAGCGCATCGACGCGGCGCCCGCACTCTTCGTGGACGAGCTCGACGTCGTCCGGACGACCTTCGTTGATGGCGAGCCGGTCGATGACGATCGACTGACGCTCACGGGGCGGCGTCACCTCCGGTCGAACAACTCGTGGCTGCACAACAGCGAGCGGCTCACCAAGGGACGCGATCGGTGCACGCTGGCCATGCACCCGGACGACGCGGCGGCCCGGGGCCTGGACGACGGCGTGGTCGTCCGCGTCACGTCTCGCGTGGGGCAGGTCGAGGTGGCACTGCAGCACGACGACGACATGACGCTGGGCGTCGTGTCCCTGCCCCATGGCTGGGGGCACGACAAGGACGGCACACGGTGGCGAGTCGCGGAAGCGAACGCCGGCGTGAGCGTCAACGACCTGACCGACCATGAACTCCTGGACACGTTGTCCGGCAACGCCGGCTTCAACGAGGTCCGCGTGCAGGTCGTCAGGCGGCCGGGGTGAAGATGTCGACGCCGAACCTGGCTGGCGTCTCGTCGGTCCAACCGTCGAGCAGTCGACCGCACTCCTCTTCGAGGTGGTCCAGCGACTCCGCCACGAACAGCACGTCCTGGTAGCGGGTGATGTCGTAGGAGCGGGTGCTCATCGCGACGATGTCCCATTCGCGGTGGGTCATGTCGCGGAACGCCTCCATCTCGCCGACCGAGGACAGGATCCCCGCGCCGTAGGCCTTCACGTCGGTGCCGTCACGGACGACGCCGAACTCGAAGGTGTGCCAGAAGAAGCGGCTGATGAACTGCACGGCCTCGGCCGTCTCGCAGTTGGCGACGGCCTGGCCGACCTGTCGATAGATCCGCGTGAAGCGGTCCGAGGCGAGGTGGATGCCGTGACCGGCGACCTCGTGGATCACGTCCGGCTCGGGCGTGTAGAACGGCGCCGAGGCGTGGCGGATGTACTGCGTGGACTGGAACAGCCCGTCCTTGAGGGTCGAGTAGAAGGCCTTGGCCTCGACCAGGCCAGGCACCGGCTCGTAGTGGTAGCCGGTCAGCGGCATGAGGATCTCGGAGACCTCGTCGAGCTGGACGACATGGTCCGTGGGGAGACCGAAGCGCTCGTTGGCCTCGACCATCTCCGGGTGCGCGTACTCCGGGAACATCGAGTTGAGCTTGGTCGTGACCTGCTGCCAGACCCGGTGCTCCTCGTCCGCGTAGGGGACGTGCACGATCGCGTCGCCGCGACGGTGCTCCGCGCCGACCCGAGCGATCTCGGCGCGCCGGTTGCGATACGCCGTGTCGGCGAAGCCGGGGTGGTCCTCGCCGAGGTCACCGGCGTAGAGGATCGTGCCAGCGAGGTCCTCAGGGGTCTCGGCGGCGGCGGAGTTGGGCAGCGTGTTGGTCTTCATGTTGCAAAGTGTGCCCGGTCATGGCCCACTTGACCCGCCTTTCTTCATGAATTGAGACGAATTGTGTTTCGCTGGGATGATGTGCAACGATTGTCGCAACGCGGGCGCCTTGTCGGCGCCCGATGCGACGGATCGCGGGAGGAAGAACATGGAGACTTTGGACGAGGTCGACCAACGGATCGTGGCCCTGTTGGTGGCCGACGGCCGACGGTCGGTCAACGACCTCGCGGAGCAGGCGTCGATCAGCCGGGCCTCGGCCTACCGGCGCATCGATCGACTGCGTGAAGCTGGCGTGATCCGGGGCGTGCATGCCGAGGTCGACCCGGCGGCCCTCGGGTACGGGTTGACGGCGATCGTCGAGGTCCAGGCTGAGCAGGGGGCCTGGCGTTCCCTGCGCGACGAGCTCTCACGTCTGCCGGGACTGGAGTACCTCGCCATGACGACGGGGCGCTTCGACTTCCTGCTGGTCCTGCGATCGCAGGACGTCGCGTCGTTGCGGGACACGGTGCTGGAGCGACTCAACTCGATGCCGAACGTGCGCGGCACGGAGACCACGTTCGTGCTCGAGGACCTGCGCCGAGCTCCCGGTCTCCCGAGCTGAGGAGTGGAGCGGCCCTGGCCGGTGGGTGGAGGTATCGAATGCGTCCGGCTGGGAAAGTTCTCGCCCCAGAACCGATACGTGAGGGAACGAGATGTCGCTCAGGTCACTGCTCGAGAACCACCCGTCGAGGGACACGATCCACCTCGACGAGTTGGTCGCCGCCATCGAGGCCGCCTCCGCATGTGCGGACAACTGCTCCGCTTGCGCCGACGCCTGCATCCCCGAGGGTGGGGAGATGGCCGACTGCATCCGTACGTGTCGCGACTGCGAGGACGTGTGCCGCGCGACCGCTGCGATCCTGTCGCGCCCCGCGCCGGCGGTCAAGGCGTGGACGAAGCTCGTCGAGGCGTGCATCGCGATCTGCGATGAGTGCGCTGACGAGTGTGGCTCGCACGACAACGGACACTGTCGGGAGTGCGCCAAGGCCTGCCGGGCCTGCGCCGACGCCTGCCGTGCCCTGCTCAAGGCCGCAGAGGCATCCTGACGACGCCTCGCAGCCCCTCGTTCTTCAGGCGAAGTGCGGCGGGCGCTTCTCTCGCACGGCGCCCAGGCCCTCGACGAAGTCGTCGCTGGCGTAGTTGACGGCCTGGGCCGAGGCCTCGGCCGCGAGTTGTTCGTCGAGTGACGCCGTGGTGCTGTCCGCCAACGTCTGGCGAAGTTGGCGCACGACCACGGGGGAGCTCGCCGCGATCTGATCGGCGAGGGCCAGGGCGGCGGGCAGGACGTCCGCCGACGGCAGCGAGTCCAGGGCTGCGCCCCAACGGGCGTAGTCGTCACCGGAAGCGAGTCGCCCCGTGTAGAGCAGTTCTGCGCCCCGCTGCACGCCCACGGCGCGCGGCAGGAGCCAGGAGCCGCCCATGCCCGGGTGCAGGCCGAGCTTCGCGAAGTTGAGTCCCAGCTTCGCTTCGGACGCGACGATGCGCAGGTCGCAGGCCAACGCAACGCAAAGCCCCGCGCCGACGGCATGTCCGTTGACGGCGGCGATCACCGGGACGGGGGAGCGCCGGACGGCGAGGAAGCGGGCATAGAACTCGCCCATGAACGGGGCGGCGTCGAAGTCCTCGTCGCGTGCCTTGCGACCCAGTTCGGCGAGCATGTCGAGGTCGCCGCCCGCGCTGAAGGCAGGCGGGGCGCCGGTGAGCACGACGCACCGGACGTCGGTGTCGTCGGAGAGCGTCTCGAAGGCCGCGGCGATCGCATCGCCCATGGCCTCGGTCATGGCGTTGCGGCGGTCGGGATCGTTGAGCGTGAGCACGACGATGCCGTGGTCGCGGTCCTGGCGTTCGACGAGTGCCATGGAGGCTCCGGTGTGACGGTCGGGGCGGGGACCCTACGAGGCCGTCAGGCGATCGCCGACGTGCGCTCGGGGTGCCGGGCCCGCCCGGGCGTGGGTACCGTCGATGTCGCTCGGCCCCTCGGCCGAGTGCAGCACGTGTCAGCGAAGCCCGGTGAGATTCCGGCGCGGTCCCGCCACGGTGATGCCTCTCCCCCCGGGGAGCAGGACAAGTCCGGTCGCCTGCATGCACTGCCACGCAACGCCGTCCTCGGAGGAAGGGCCGTTCGTGCGGTTGAGCCCTTGGCTCACCGGCACGGCGCTCAGTTCGCCATGCCAATCGCCGAACGACAATGTTCGTTCCTCCCCAGGCAACAACACACTGGGGACTCTCCCGCATGAAGATCACCACTCGCGTGGGGCGCACCGCCGCCACGCTCCTTGCCACCTCGCTCCTGCTCACCGCCTGCGGTGGAGACGACGAGACCACCACCGACCCGGCAGCCGTCGAGGAGACGACGCCGGACGATGCCACCATCGACGAGGTCACCACGGACACCGACATGGCGGCCTTCCCGGTGACGATCGAGGCCGACAACGGCCCGGTCGTCCTCGACGCCCAACCGACGAAGATCGTGTCGCTCTCGCCGACTTCGACCGAGATCCTGTTCGCCATCGGCGCCGGGGACCAGGTCATTGCCGTCGATGACTTCTCGAACTTCCCGGCCGAGGCCCCCGTCACTGACCTGTCCGGATTCCAGCCGAACGTCGAGGCGATCCTCGGCTTCGAACCCGACCTCGTCGTGCTGTCGTTCGACCCGGGTGACGTCGTTGCCGGTCTCGATGCTGCCGGCGTTCCGGCCATCGTCCACGGAGCCGCCGTCACGCTCGACGACACCTACCGGCAGATCGAGCAGCTCGGTGCCGCCGCCGGTCACATCGGCGGATCGGCTGAGCTGGTCCTCGCGATGCAGACCGACCTCGACGCGATCGTCGCTGAACTGCCGGACGGCGCAGCCGGGCTCACGTACTACCACGAGCTCGACAACACGTACTTCAGCGCAACGTCCTCGACGTTCATCGGGCAGCTCTACTCGCTGCTCGGCCTGGAGAACATCGCGGATGCCGCGGACCCCGACGGTGACTCCTTCGGATTCCCGCAGCTGTCCGCCGAGTACATCGTCGAGGCCAACCCCGACCTGATCTTCCTCGCT
The DNA here is from genome assembly GCA_965364815.1 of uncultured Nitriliruptoria bacterium. Classification (GTDB taxonomy): domain Bacteria; phylum Actinomycetota; class Nitriliruptoria; order Nitriliruptorales; family Nitriliruptoraceae; genus CBDTZE01. The sequence goes on from CBDTZE010000063.1 coordinate 6,856, forward strand.
GACACCAAGTGCTGCGAGGCCACGGCCGAGTCCGTCGCCGCGCGTGACGGTTGGGACCAGATCACCGCAGTCCAACAGGATGGCGTGGTCGAGCTCGACGACGACGTCGCCTCCCGCTGGGGGCCGCGCCTGACCGAGTACCTCCGCACGATTGCGGATGCGATCGAGCAGCTTCTCGCGGCACGGGCCAACGCCTGATGCATCGCCGCAGCCCGGACGCGAACGCCACCCCCCGCCTCGGCGGTGGGGTGGCGTTCGCCCGGCTGCGGCCCAAGCACGTCCTTGTCACTGCCGCCGTCCTGGTGGCGGTGCTGCTCTTCTCCAGCGTCGTCGGGGCGGCCGGTCTCCCGGCCCGGGGCGTGCTGTTGGCCCTCCTCGACCTGTTGCCGGGTGTCACCGTGGACCACGGCCTGAGCCCGACGCAGATCGCCATCCTGACCAAGATCCGTCTGCCGCGGATCGTCCTGGCCTTCGTCGTGGGCGCCGCCCTGTCCGGCTCGGGCGCCGCGTACCAAGGGACCTTCCGCAACCCGCTGGCTGACCCCTACCTGTTGGGCGTCGCCGCAGGTGCGGGCCTTGGTGCAACGATCGTCATCGCCTACGGACCGGGGAGTGCCGGGATCGTCGGCGCCCTCGCCCTGCCGTTGGTTGCCTTCGTCGGTGGCCTTGGAGGGGTTGCTCTTGCGTGGCTGGTCGGCAAGTCGCTGGGCGGCCGCACCGCCGCGACCCTGATCCTCGCCGGGGTCGCCGTCGCCTCCTTCCTCACGGCCATCCAGACCTTCATCCTCCAGCGCGCTGACGAGTCGCTGCGCGAGGTCTACGCCTTCATCCTCGGCCGGCTGTCGACGGCGAACTGGGACGAGGTCTTCCTGGTCACGCCGTATGTCGTCGTCTCCCTCGCCGTCGTTCTGCGTCACCGACGCCTGCTGGACGTCATGGCCGTCGGTGACGCCGAGTCCGGGGCACTTGGCATCAACCCGGCCAAGGTGCGCGCACGTGTCGTCGTTGCCGCCACCCTCGCCACGGCCGCCGCCGTCTCCGTCTCCGGACTCATCGGCTTCGTCGGCATCATCGTCCCGCACACCGTTCGGCTCCTGGCCGGCACGTCCAACCGGATCGTCCTGCCGTTGTCGATCCTCGGCGGCGGGGCGTTCCTGGTCGCCGCCGACATCGTCGCCCGCACCGCCATGAGTCCCGCCGAGGTCCCGATCGGTGTCGTGACGGCCTTCTTCGGGGCGCCGTTCTTCGCCTTGGTGCTTCGCACGAGTCGCCGGATGGTCGGGTGACCGCCTCGGCCGTCCGAACACGTGGCCTGACCGTTGCGTACGGCGATGCGATCGTCCTGGACCGGATGGACCTCGACGTCGCTCCGGGGGAGTGGCTGGGGCTCATCGGCCCCAACGGCGCCGGCAAGACCTCCCTGCTTCGGGCATTGACCGGGCAGATCAAGACCCGCGGTGAGATCCTTGTCCACGGAGAGGAGCCGCGTGCGATGGAGAGCCGGGCGTTGGCCCGCCTGGTCGCGCTGGTCCCGCAGAACCCCGTCATCCCGCCGGGCATGGCCGTCTCCGACTACGTGCTGCTTGGCCGGACGCCGCACCTGGGGACGTTCGCGGTCGAGGGTCCCGAGGACCACCGGCTGGTCGGTGAGTTGTTGGAACGACTGGACCTCGTCGGATTCGGTGGACGTGATCTGACCACGCTCTCCGGCGGCGAACTCCAGCGTGCCGTCCTCGCCCGAGCGCTCGCCCAGCAGGCGCCGGTGCTGCTGCTGGACGAGCCCACCAGCGCGCTGGACGTCGGTCACCAGCAGCAGGTCCTCGACCTCGTCGACGACCTGCGTCAGGAGCAGGGTCTCACCATCATCGCGGCAATGCACGACCTCAACCTCGCCGCGCTGTATGCCGATCGGCTGGTGCTGCTGTCGCGCGGTTGCGTCGTCGAAGCAGGGACCGAGAAAGACGTCCTGACCGTCGAGCACCTCGCCGAGCACTATGGGGCTGACGTCCAGGTCATGGA
>CBDTZE010000064.1:0-8794 GCA_965364815.1 uncultured Nitriliruptoria bacterium
CGTTGGTGATGTACATCTTCGAGCCGTTGATGACCCAGTGGTCCCCGTCACGTACGGCCTTGGTGGTGATCCCGGCGACGTCCGAGCCTGCGTCCGGTTCGGTCACCGCGATCGAGGCGACCAACTCTCCGCGCAACGTGGGCTTGAGCCACCGTTCCTTCTGCTCCGGCGTCCCGAACTTGCCGAGGGACGGCGTGGCCATGTCGGTCTGCACACCGAACGCCATCGGAAGCGACCCGTTGCCGCAGCGGCCGAGTTCCTCGGCGAGGACGAGGCTGTAGAGGTGGTCGGCACCCTGCCCGCCGTCAGCCTCCGCGTACTCGATGCCCACCATGCCCAGCGCAGACATCTTCTGGAAGATGTCATGCAACGGCATCATGCCGTCGCGTTCCCACTGCTCGACGTGTGGCGTGATCTCGTTGGCGACGAAGTCGCGTACGACCTTGCGGAACTGCTGGTGTTCCTCAGTGAACGGCATCGTGACTCCCGGTCTCGACGGTGCCGGCAGTCTGTCACGCACCACCTCGACAACGCGAACCGAGCCCCGGCCACCTCCTTGAGCGATGACCGCCCCAGACGGCCCCATCGGACCGGGGTGTGCCGCTCACACCCCGCCGCGTGGCCCGTCGGGGACCTCCCGGTTGCCCGACCGGTGCCAGCCGGCATGCCATCCGGAGCGTGACGCGCATTGCTCCGTTGGCCAAGAAGACGCCCCACGCGACACCTGCCGACACCACCACCCGGCGTTCGTCGCTCCACACGCCCCGCCCACCCGGGAACCTCCATGCGCATGATGATGCCCCCTGTCCGCCGTCGAGTTGCGACCTTCCTCGTCGCCGCCACCTGCTCGGCGACACTCCCGCTGTCGCCGGCCATGGCCGGCGACACCGGCGCCCCGGAGTTGCCGCCGTCGCACGAACGGGACGTTGGGCTCCTGCTCGACGAGTTGGGCATGCCGTGGGGCACCGTCGTGAACTCGTGGGACGTCACGGACGCCGCCACGCTGCTGGACGTCGAGGTGCAGGCCCCGCCGGTCATCCCTGGCCTGGCTCGCAACTTCGGCCTCGACCCGATGGAGGTCTGGCGCGACAGCTTCGTGCGTGTCGCCGAGCGCGAACTGATGCAGGGCTTCCGCGACCGGACGACCGACGTGCTTGACGCGCTGAACGTCGACTACGGCCAGAGCGTCGACAACGGTGACCTGACGCGGCTCGCCAAGGCCCTCCAGGTGCCCGTCGGCACGAGGATCGACCCTGCAGACGTCTCCCACCTGATGGACGCCGGGCGACGTGCGGCGAACATCGCCACCGGCGACTTCGCCAAGGTCGGCGGCCTGCGCCTGAGCCTGCCGGCGCACCGCATCGCCGGCATCGGATTTCACGAGGCACCCCGCGGCGGCGAAACCCGCCTGGCCATGACCAACCTCGACGAACGCTCCTTCACGATGCCCAGTCGCGGCAGGGGCACGCACCCGACCTCGGCCGTCGACATCGCCGTGCCGTCGGACGTCCAGATCCTCGCACCGGTCAGTGGCATCGTCGAGAACGTCACCGTCTACGACCTGTACGGCAAGTACCCCGACGCCCACCTGACGATCCGCCCCGACGGACATGCCGACCTCGGCGTTCGCATCCTGCACATCCGCGGCGTCGGCGTGAGCGTCGGCGAACGCGTCGAGGCTGGCGTGACCGTCATCGCCGCGGGGGCGAACCAGTTCCCGTTCGACAGCCAGATCGACAGCCACGTCGGCCGTCACCCCCACGTCGACATCTCGGTGCGGCCACGCTGACGGTCAGCCGGCCTGGGCTGCCAGCATCGTGACCGGCTCGGTCGCCGCGACGGCGACCAGGTTGCGACCGCCGTGCTTGGCCGCGTAGAGCGCCCCGTCTGCTGCCTCGAGGATGGTGTCGGGTTCGTCTGCTCCAGGGCCGGCGACGGCCAGCCCGATCGACGCCGTCAGGGGCCCACTGTCCAGCGACAGGTCGCTGATTGCCTGACGAAGTCGTTCTGCGGCGATCCTGGCCCCGGCCAGCGGGGTGTCCGAGAGGACGATCGTGAACTCCTCGCCGCCGTACCGGGCGGCGGTGTCGCCGTCACGCACGCCGTTCGACAGGACCTTCGCCACCTGGCGCAGGGCCTCGTCGCCCGCGGCGTGACCGTGGACGTCGTTGAGTTGCTTGAAGTGGTCGAGGTCCACCATCAGGACGCACACGGGGCGTTCGCTGCGACGGTGATGGGCCATCTCGGCGATGAGTCGATCTTCCAGTGCGCGGCGGTTGTAGAGGTCGGTCAGCGGATCACGGATTGACTGCTCCGCCATCTCTGCGAGGTTCTCCTCGAGATGCAGCCGGTACTGCTCCAACTTGCGTTCGTGGCTCTTGCGGACCAGCGCAGCAGCCTCCAACTGGATGACCTTGCGGCGCAGTTCGAACTGTTGCGAGACCTGGCGTCCGAGCGCCTGGAGTGCCTCACGGACGTCAGCGGTCATGACCCGCGGGTCCGTGTCGATGACACACAACGTGCCAAGGGCATGGCCCGAGGGCGTCACCAGCGGCGTCCCCGCATAGAAGTGATAGCCGAGCGCCGTGACGAGCGGGTTGTCGGCGAAGCGCGGATCAGCCGACGCATCGCTGACCTCGAGGAGCGTGTCAGGGTCGAGGATGGCGTGGGCGCAGAACGACAGGTCACGGGGCGTCTCGGAGATCTCGACGCCGTGTGCCGACTTGAACCACTGCCGGTCGTCGTCCACCAGGCTCACCAAGGCGATGGGCGTCCCGGCGATGTGCGCCGCCAATGCCGTCAGGTCGTCGTAGGCCTGTTCTGGCAGCGTGTCGAGCAGATCAAGTGCATCGAGCTCGGCGAGGCGTGTCGCCTCGTCGGCGGGAAGTGGCGCAGCTGGCAAGACGACTCCGTTCGTCGTCCGCCCCGTCGACGTCGGCCGGTGTGGCCAAAGGCTGCCGGCTCGGATCCGGCGGCCAGTTGGCCCGAACGAGTCACTGGGCCTTGGGGCGCCTGGCACGGTGCACGACGAACTTCGCGTTCGAACCCAGCAGGGTGACGTCGTGGAAGTACCGCTGGAGCCGGTTGTGGTGGCCCAGGTGACGATTGCCGACGACCAGCAACGCGCCGTCCTTGCGCAGGGCACGTGCGCTGCCGGAGAACATGCCGGTGGCGACGTCGTCGACGCGGGCCCCCTGGGCGTGGAACGGCGGGTTGCACAGGATCAGGTCGACGCTCTGCGGGTCGAAGCTCTCCAACCCGTTGCCGACGACGATCTGCGCCGGGCCGACACCGACGAGCCCCGCGTGGGTGGCCAGTGCGGAGGCCACCGCGCTGTACGACTCGTCCACGTAGGTGACGCGGCGCGTCGGGTCCTGCTTGGCGGCCGCGGCGCCAACCACGCCGTTGCCGCAGCCGAGGTCGACCACGTCAACCTCGCCAGCCGGGGCGGGCAGCAGGTCCAGCAGCGTCCGCGTGCCGATGTCGAGGCGTTCGCGGGCGAACACGTTGGGGTGGCCGACGACGGTGATCCCGTCGTGGGTCCAGGTCGTCGGCGCCGCCGGCGCGGGAGCGGCCAGGTCCGGGTCGAACGTGGCGTGCAGGAGCCGGGCCTTGCGCTTGGCCAAGGACGTGGTGGTCGGCCCGATGGCCTGCTCGAAGGCCGCGATGGTCGAGGTGTGCACGTGCTTGACCATCCCCGCCCCGACGACATGCGCCCCGGGTGCCAGCAGCGGCCGCAGTCGTCGCAACTGGTCCTCGAGGTGCGCAAGGGTGCGCGGCACATTCACGACGACGACGTCGAAAGGACCAACCGGGTCCTCCGTTGACGGCACCGCCGTGACCGCCTTCGCACTGGCCCCGTTCGCCACGAGGTTGTGCTCCGTGGCGCGATGCGACAGGAACGAGTCCGACCACGACTGCGGCCCGTGCTCCGCGAGCGCAACGCCCAGGGCACCGAACCCGTCGTTGACCAGCAGCCACCGGTCTCCGGTGACCCCGGCCTCGTGCAGGTGCTCGAGCACCAAGGTGTCGGCCGCATCCCAGGCTCGCAGGTTGGGGTCTTCGCTGGGTGGCACACGGTGGAGCTCGAACGTGCCGTGGGGCACCTCGAAGGTCGTCTCGGGGGTGGCGGTCATGAACGACTCATCCGGTTCGGCAGACTGTCCGACCGTACGGCCCCTTCCGCCCGCCGCGCGCATGACGGCGTTACCTTCGAAGCCTGCGCGCGTTGCAATTGTCGTACCGACTCCAGGAAGTGCCGTGAGCTCGACCCAACAGCCCGCATCCCAGGCGTGGTCGGTTCTGCGCGATCTTGAACCGGAACTGGCCTCCGCGGCATGTCGCGAATGGCTGCGAACGGACCCGATGGCCGCCACGCTGGATGCCGTCGGTCGGCGCTGCCTCGTCGATGACGCGCGGCGCCACCTGTCGCACCTGTCGCAGTCGATCCGTGTGGAGAACCCGGCCGTCTTCGTCGAGTACGTCGACTGGGCACGCAGCCTCCTCGAAGCCATCGGTGTCCCGTCAAGCGCGTTCGGCCACCAACTCGAACGCCTCGCCGAGGCCATCGACGACCAGGCCGCCCCGATCGCCGATCACGTGCGCCCAACCCTCCAACAGGGCCTGGCGGTGCTGGGACGCAGCTCGGCCGAGCCTCCCTCGCCCCTGCTGGACAGCAGCTTCCCGGAGTTCGCGTTGGCCGTGACCGACCTGCTGGTCGCCGGCGACCGCGAGGCCGTCCTGGGCCTGGTTCGCGAGGTCCTCGACGAGGGCATGGAACTGGCGGACCTGTACCTGGAGGTCCTGCAGCCAAGTCTGCGCGAGGTCGGTCGTCGCTGGCAGCTTCGGCACATCACGGTCGCCGAGGAACACCTGGCAACCGCCGGGGCGCAGTACCTGCTGTCCACGCTGTATCCGCAGGTCTTCGGCGAGTCCTTCGGGAACCGCGGACGGCGCCTGTTGGCGACCTGTGTGGGCGGCAACATGCACGAACTCGGGATCCGCATGGTCGCCGACCTCTTCGCCCTCGACGGCTGGACCACGGACTACCTCGGGGCGTCGGTGCCGACGCGCGACGTCGTCGACTTCGCCGTCAAGCGCAAGGCCGACGTCGTCGCCATCTCCGCGACCATGATCGACCACCTCCCCGAGGTCGAGGAACTGATCCAGATGCTGCGCAAGCAGACGAACGCCGTGATCCTGGTGGGCGGACGCCCCTTCCTCACCTCGCCGGAACTGGCCGCTGCCCTGGGGGCCGACGGAACGGCGTTGGATGCCCGCGATGCCATCGTGGTGGCCAACAACCTGGTCGCCGCATGAGCGACGGCGGACGCGAAGCACTGGCCGAGCGTGTCCGGGAGGCCGCCCGACGGGCCGCCGAACGTCATGCGGCCGAGGCCCACGACGGGATGCGACCGATCCGGGTGGCTCCGCCCGCGATGCGCCCCGGCGAGGCCGCCCTGGAAGAAGTGAGCCGGGTCAACACTGAGCTCACGAACCTGCAACGTGAACTCGCCTCACGCAACGCCGAACTGGACCGCCTCAACGAACGCAAGAACCAACTGCTGGGCATGGTGGCCCACGACCTGCGCAATCCGCTGGGGACCATCCGCGGCTTCGCGGAGCTGTTGGCCTGGGAACTCGAGGACGTCCTCGATGACAGCGGTCACGGCATGCTCCGGGAGATCGTCGATTCCTCGGAGCGACTCAGTCGAATGATCGACGACCTGCTCGACGCCAGCGCGCTGGAGGCCGGCGAACTGGCTCTTCACCTCGAGGCAGACGTCGACATCGCCTCGATCGTCGCGGCGACCACCCGGTTGCACCGCACCACGGCGGAACGCAAGGCCATCCAACTTTCCCATGCCGTCGATGCCGACGCCGAACTTCTGGTGTCGGGAGACCCGGTCAAGCTGGGCCAGGTCATCTCCAACCTGCTGTCCAACGCCATCAAGTACTCCCATCGCGACACGACGGTCACCGTGAGCCTCGGCCTCGAAGGCGACGATGTCGTGCTGCGCGTCCAGGATCAGGGACAGGGCATGAAGGACGACGACCTCGCGCGCCTCTTCACGGCCTACGGGACCACCAGCGTCGCCCCGACGGCCGGAGAGCGCTCCATCGGCCTGGGCCTGACGATCGTCAAGACCATCGTGGAAGGGCACGGCGGCACCATCGAGGTCGCCAGCACCAGCGGTGTCGGATCGACCTTCACGGTCCGACTCCCCTGCATGCCTGCCAGCGTCATCTCGTCGACCGTGCCCGCGCGTCCTTCGGTCCCCCACGGGGTTGCGTAGCTTCTGCGTTCAGAGCAGGTCGCGCACGGCGTCCGTCGGGCGGCCGATGGCGGCCCGGCCGTCCTCGGTCACGACGATCGGGCGTTCGATGAGCTTCGGGTTCGCGACCATGGCGTCGATCCAGCGCTTGCGGTCCCGGGGCCAGGCCTTCATCCCGAGGTCCTTGAACTCTGCCTCGCCGCTGCGAACCACGTCCCACGGCTCCATGCCCAGCGACGTCAGGACGTCGTCCAGCCGGGCGGCCGTCGGCGGGTCCGTGAGGTAGGTCCGGACCGTGTGGTCGGTGCCGGATTCCTCGAGCAACGCCAGCGCGGCGCGACTCTTCGAACAGCGGGGGTTGTGCCAGATCTCCATGGCCGTCACGGTAGCCACGCAGTCAGCACGACCGGTCCTTCGCCTCGACCGCCGCCACGGCAGCGTCACTGATCACCGCAGACGAGCCCACCGCCAACGTGGCGATCCGCTTGAAGGAACAACTGGTGAGTGCATCGGCCGTCGCACCAGGAACCGATCCGGCACGGACGGGCAGCAGCGGTGCCTCGAACTCGGCGGCCAGGCCAGCGGCCGGCAACCCGAAGGCCCAGCCCTGCGCCCCGTACCCGTCGATGACGATGAACCGGCCTTCGCGCGTGGCCGCACCCCACAACTGCGTGACCACCTCGACGGCCGTCGCGTCACGTGCCGCGCCGGAGACGCGGATGGCAAGATCGGCGCGCTGTGCCACGTCGGCCATCACCGCATCAGACAGCGCGCTGCGGCCACCCAGCAGGTAGGTGACGTCCGCCCCGTCCACGATCGCCGCGGCGTCGGGCGACAACGTGTCGCTCAGCGAGAGCACGACCGGATGCCTGCGGGCCGCCGCGAACCCGCCGCCGGTGACGGAGTCGGCCCACGCGGCCGTGGCACTGTCCGCCGTGCCGTAGCCGCGAGCGACCAGGACGGTCCCACCCGATTCGGGATAGAGCGCGCGAACCTCCTCGGCGACGGCGCGCGAGGTCGAGAAACGGTCGGGTCCCGCCAGTCGTCGGACCTCGTACCCGTCGTCGGTCAACTGCTGTGCGATGGACGGCGACAGCGCAGACGTGCCGCCCAGCAGATAGACGACCGAGCCCGGTCGCACCACCCGGCCGATCTCCGCGCGGACGGTGGCGTCGAGGGAGGACGACGGCGTCAGGAGCAGCGGCCCCTCACCCAGCAACGGCGTGCCGGCCAACGCATCCGGGAAGCGGTCGGAGCGCGACAGGACCACGTGACGTGCATCGTCCGGGGCAAAGCGGCTGCGGGAGATCGCCACGGCGTTGGCAATCGGCGTCGCTGCCCCGACACGGGGCGTCGCTGCCATGTCCCGTCCGAACGGGTTGCTGGCGGGCGGCTGGTCCGCGGTGGTCGGCGGCCACGTCGCGGGCGCGCCGCCTCGGTTGGCGACCCACTGGTCCAGGGATCCGTCGAAGAGCCACTGCGACTGGTCGGGCGTCGACCAGGAAAGCGCCCCGTCACGGAAGGTCGGGTCAAGCGGGATACCGCCCGCCTTCTCGTGGATGCGGAAGTCTCCGCCGGCGAGGTTGCGGTTGAAGTAGAGCGCCCCGATCACCTGCGGATGCTTGGGCAGTTCCGCGAACATCTCGGCCAGCCACGCGGACCGATCCCCGCCTGCGGTGACGGAGCCGGTCTGTGCCACGAAGATCGGCTTGGTCAACCCGATCTGCTCGACCATGTCCTCCAACGGCTGACCGAAGACGTTCGCCTGGTCTCGCCATCCGTCCGGGCCACCCGTGCCCCGGTTGAGTCGGGCGAACGCCACCAGGTCCACGTGCTCGTCGCCGGGATAGAACTGGGCGTACGAGCGACCCGGCGTCGAGTGCCCGTTCATGTGGAACGAGAACCGGACCTGCTCGCGAGTCAGCCCGGCCTCGGCGGCCAGGCGGCGCATGCGCAGGAAGACGCGTTGGTAGGCGACGGGATCCTTGCCCCACGTGTGCTCGTCGAGGTTGGCCTCGGGAAGCGGAGCGATGACGATCGAGCGCCCCGGCCCATCGGACACGAAGTCCGAGATCGTGCCGTACAGGTTGCGGATGCGGTCGTCGAGTCGGCCATCGGCCAACGCGTCGAGGTCGTCCGTCGTCCACTCGACGTACCCGGTGACTCCTCGGCTGTGGAGGTGCCGCAACTGACCGACGGCCCATGGTGGCTGCTCCACGAAGTGGTCGGGGATCCACGCCAGCCCCCACAGTGCGGGCGACCGGCCGAGCTGCGACGAGAAGTCGTCCAGTTCCTCGCGCCAGACCCCACCGATGTTCATCCCCAACAGCATCGGGGCGCCGTCACTGGCGGCTCGGGCGGGGGCAGGCCGAACAACGGCCACGAGCGTGCCAAGCAACAGCAGCAGCGCCAGGGAGAGGTCACGGTGGCGTCGGGTCGTCATCAGCGTCCTTCGCAGGCCGGGTGGCTCGGACCCCGAGGATGCCAGACGCCTGCCTCACCTGCTGCCGGGTCCTGCC
>CBDTZE010000065.1:0-8673 GCA_965364815.1 uncultured Nitriliruptoria bacterium
CTGATGTGCGTGACGTTGGGCGAGGCCTGGAGCTGCGCCGCCGGGTCCGGGACGGCCAGGGCCAGGTCGAGGTTCTCGTGTGCCTGTGCTGCCGGGCTGCTCAGGACGACCAGGGTCGTCGCAGCCGCGAGAGAGGCGAGGCGGGAGGAAGTACGGCGCACGGAGGGTCCTGGCGTCAGGCACGAACAGATGACGGGTCCCTGACGCTATTCACCTCGCAACGCGATCGGTCCTGCCCGCGTGCGCGGACAGGACCGATCAAGGCCAGATTTCGCCGACCTGTACGGGTCAGCGCAGACCGAGCTTGCGGGAGCAGTGGGGCCACTGGCCCCAGCCGCTGCGTTGCTGGAGGATCTCGCCGCGGTGGATCTGCTCCCACTTGGAGTTCTGGTGAGGCAGACCGTCGCCGCCGACACCGCGCCAGGTGTCGGGGTGGAACTGCAGACCGCCGTAGTACCCGTTGCCGGTGTTGGCCTGCCAGTTCTGGTGGGACTCGCACTGGGCGAGGTCCTCCCACGTCTTGATCGAGTGGCGGTACGTGTACTTGCAGTCGGGCGAGGAGTTCGGCGGGCAGGCCGGGGCCGGCGGGGCGGGGCGGGGGTCGCCGTTGATCGCCGCCGTGAGCTCCTGCATGACGAAGTCGGTCACGGCGCCGGTGCCGCCCACGATCGTGGCGCCGGTGAACTCGGTCTCGCTGTCTCGGATGAAGGCGTCGACGGAGTCAGCCAGGCGTCCGGCCGGGACCAGCAGGAGCGGGGCACCACGTCGGGCGGCCAGGGCGCCCGCGCCCAGGGCGTCGGCGAACCCGACGCCGGACACGGCCACGAGTCGCGTCGGGTCGAGCTCGCCGTGCGAGGCCGTTCCGTCCATCGCCTCACGGGCGACGGCGACGGAGGTCGCATAGCGGTTGGGACCTTCCACGCGTTCGGTGCGGTGACCGAGCCTGGCGAGCTCGTCGAGGATGGCCTGCGGGATCGTTGCCTCGCCGCCGAGCACCAGGACCTTGGACGGCTTGAGCTCAGCCAGCACCTTCTTCGTGGCTGCGGGCAGCGAGGTCCGGCCGGTGAGGACGGTCGGGACCGGAACCTCGAGGCCAGCCAGCGAGGCCGCGGCCAGCGCGTCGGGCCAGGCGTCCTGGCCGTCGTGGCGATCACCGAGGGCAAGGGCGACGATGTTGACGTCCTGGGAGGTGGCGACCTCACGAGCGAGGTCGGCAGCCGTGTCGAAGCGGGACGTGCCCGAGATTCGTGTCACGACCAGGCCCTGCTGGCGCAGTTGGGCCTCGACGTTCGCGGACACGGCGCCGACGCCGCCGAGGATCGTGACGCGGCGGGCGCCGAGGTCCTTGAGCACCTGCGCCACGTCGGGCGACAGGGCCTCCGGCTCGGTCAGCAGGACCGGCGCGTCGACGGTCGAGGCATACGCAGCCGCGGCGATGGCGTCCGGATAGTTCCGGGCCGTGGCGACGAGGGCATGCGGCGCGCTGCTCCAACCGGCGCGAGCAACGGCAGCCGACGTGGCGACACGGTCCTCGCCGCGAACCCGGACAACGGGTTCAGCGGCCTGCGCTGGGGCCGGCGCGAACAGCGTCGCGACGAACGGGGCGAGCAGCGCGAAGATCACGAGCAGCAGGTGATGAGCAGGACGAAGTTGTTTGGTCTGGGCCGACAAGCGGTGACCTCCGGGACGGGGACAGGATGCCCGTGGCTCCCTGACGGACTCAGGAACCTACGAGGTGGTTCCCGGGCATGTTCCCGCCGCAACGCGCCCAGCGAACGCTCCTCCCAGTTTCCTTCCAGTCTGATTCCCGCCGAAAATCGGGAGGCCCAGCCCCGTCGAGTGAGCCCCAGGGGGACACGATTCGGCCCCCTGGCGCTCACTCGATCCGAGGCTGGGCCGGGGATTGCGGTGCGTCAACTCCCGAGGCGACCACGCAGGAGGAAGGCCGCCAGGCCGACCACCGCCAAGCTGATCACGGCGATGAGGAGACCCACGGGGCGGCCCGGTTCAACGCTGGTCGCGTCGTCGGCCGCCGCCGCATCGCTCGAGGTCGGCGTGGGTGCGATGTCCGTGGAACCAGGCGACGCCGAGGCTGACGGATCGCCCGACGGATCGCCCGACGGATCGCCCGACGGCCCGGTCGAGGAGGTCGGCGAGGCTGTCGGTTCCGGCGATCCCTCGTGGGCGACCACGTCGTCGTTCTCCACGATGGGTGCATCGCTGTCGCCGACCTGGACGGTCGGTGCCGTGTCGCCGATCCAGGCGGCCTCGTGACCGTCGGCGTAGGTCTGGACGACGGGCCACGCGTAGACGCCCTGTTGCTCGCTGGTCGGCGTCCGGACCGCCATCGGGAAGTCCCTTTCCGACAGGACGGCGTCCGGCCCGGCTGTCCACGTCACGAGCGTCTTGGGCGACTGGACCTCACCGTCAACCTCACACGTCCAGTTCGTCGGCGCCTGGCAGGACAGGACCGTGAACTCCTGGGGCGCGAGCGCCTCGATCGAGACGTTGGTGCTGTCACGTTCCTGGGGGGCGCGGAAAGTCAGGTCGACCTCGACCTCCGCGGGCAGTTGCGCCTTGTCGAACGAGGCATGCGCCCAGGCTGGCAGGGCGATGGATGCGGCGGCGAGGGTGGCGGCCAGGACGGTCGCGGTGCGTTGACGAGGCATGGGCGCTCCAGGCGGGAAGTTGGCGGAGGTTCGTGGAGGAGATCGTTGCGGTTCGTGCTCGCGGTCACCGGACCCTGGCGGCGCGCGGTCGGCGTGCAGCTGCGCTGGCCCCTCCAGCCTGCCACCTGTCCGGTGACCGCAGGGCTCCGAACCATTGCCGACCCCTCCCCTCCCACGCTCCGAGGTCGTCATGCCCGCCGCCCACCGCAGCCTCCTGGCCGCCGCCGGCCTCACCGCGGCCCTCTCGTCGCTCACCGCGGCCACCGCCGTCGCCACCGAAGCCCCGTTGACCGAGCAGCCCAGCGAGGCGGAGCAGTCCTCCCCTGCGCCGCTGCACGAGATCGACCACTACACCCCCGACAACGCTCGTCCGCCGGTCACGGCCACGCCCGTCGTGGCGACGGACGCGGTCGCCCTGCCGGCCTGGTCGCTGGCGCTGATCCCCGTCGTGGGCGCTGCCGCCGGCGGCCTCGCGGGCCTGCGCCGCAAGCAGTCCGACCATGTCTGAGTTCCTCGCGCGCCAACGCCGCAATCTCGGCGTCCTCCTGGCCGCCGTGCTGCTCACCCTGTTCGCCGGCGCTGCGCCGGCCCTCGCCCACGCGGAGCTCGCCACCACCACGCCGACCACCGGTTCGTCCGTCGACGAGCTCGGCTCCTTCACCCTGACCTTCACCGAGCCCGTCACGATCCTGCCCTCCGCGATCCGCGTGCTGGATGCCGACGGGGCGCCCATGGCCGTCGGGGCGCCCTACGCCGAGGGGTCCTCGATCATCGTGCCGACGACCGATCTTCCTGAGGGCGGCTACGTCGTGTCGTGGCGGGTCGTCTCCCTCGACGGCCACCCGATCGACGGGTCGTTCACCTTCGGGCTCGGTGTCCCCGCCCTCGCTGGATCCGCCGCCGTCGCCGCCGACGCGGCGTCGAGCTCCCCCGCCCGCAGCCTGGCCGTCGGCATCGAGATCTTCGCCGCGCTGCTGCTCGCCGGTGCCTGGTTGTCGCGTCGGGTCGTCGTCCGCGAAGACGCACATCGCGCCACGGCCCTGGCCATCGCCGTCGGCGCCGCCCGGGTCGGCATCGTCGCCACGCTGGTGCTGCTCCCTGTTCGCATGGCCACCCTGCTGGGGATCGGCCTCACTGAGGTGCGCCCGGGCGACCTCGGCGCGTTCCTCGACACCACGGTCGGTCGCGGGACGGTCCTGCGACTGGCCGCCTTCGGCTCCTTCCTGCTGCTTGCTCGTCTCGGCAAGCGGGTTGGGGCGTCCAGCGTCATGGCCGTGGCGGCCGCGGCCGCTGCTGGATCGTTCGCCTTCGACGGCCACACGCGCACGGTCGACTCGTTCGCGATCGGCACCGGTGCCGACCTGGTCCACCTCGCGGCCGGCGCCGCCTGGCTTGGCGGTCTCGTGGTCCTGGCTCGCGTGCTGCGCAAGGCCACACGCCCCGACGCGGTCGAGGTTGCGCGCATCGTCAGCCGTTTCTCGGCCGTCGCGACCGTCGCGGTCATCGCCGTGACCGCCGCAGGCTCGATCCTGGCCGACGCCATCCTCCCCTCGGGCATCCTCCTCGGTGGCTCGGCATACAGCACCGCGCTGCTGGCCAAGACCTTCTTGGTCGCGGTCCTGGTGGCGGTCGGTGCCTACAACCACGTCGCCCTGGTCCCGGCCGTCCAGCGCGCCGCTCACCCGATGTTGGCGGGCGGAAGCACCGACACCATGCCCCGGACCGTGGCCCTGCGCTGGCGCCGTGGCGTGGTGGCCGCCGACGCGGCCAGCCGCTCCCTGCGTCGCACCCTGCGCGTCGAGGCCGGCCTCTTCGTCGCCGTGATCGCGGTCACCGGCGGCCTGGTCGACCTCTCCCCGCCCGCACCCGTCACGGCGACCAGCGTCACGGCCTACCTCGACCTCGGTGGTGGCCTGTCCGCGAAGTTCGACGCGACCGTCGACGCACGAGGCGTCGAGGCCGTCGCCGTCCGTCTGATCAACCCCGTGGGCCAGCCGGGCCGGGCCGACGCGCTCACCCTGTTCGCCAGCAACGAGGCCCTGGGCCTGACCGCCTCGCCCGTCGAGATGGTCGCCGCTGGCCCCGGCATGTGGACGTTCGACGGTGAGGTGCTGTCGCTGCCCGGAGCCTGGCAGATCGACGTCGTCGCACGGACCAGTCGCTTCGCCGAGGAGTCCACGGCCGTCCTGGTCACGGTCGAGTGAGCCCCAGGGGGACACGATCCGGCCCCCTGGCGCTCGCCCGACGTCAGTCCTTCGCGGGTGGCGGCCCGGAGTCGATGTGCTCCAGCTGCCGGCCGCCGAGGACGTGGAAGTGGACGTGCGGGATCATCTGACCGCCGCCCCGACCGACGTTGGTGGCGACGCGGTGCGCGTCGGCGATGCCATGGTCGTCGGCGACGCGGCGCGCCAACGCGAAGCAGTCCGCCAACACGGCGTCGTGCTCGGGTGACTGCAACTGCTGGACATCCGCCACGTGCTCCCTGGTGATCACCAGCAGGTGGACAGGAGCACGCGGGAAGATGTCCTTGATGGCGATCGCGTGCGTCGACTCCCCCACCTGCTCGCTGGGTTCGTCACCTGCCACGATCCGGCAGAACAGGCAGTCGTCAGCCACGCGCACATCCTGGGTCGGCTGGCAGCGACACTAACCGTCGCGCAGGCCGGGCACGCCAGGCCCTGCCCTCGACCCGTGTTCTCAACTCCCGTTGCTGGCCACGGCGAAGAGCGCATCCAGTTGGTCGGGCGTCAACTCTCCGGCCACACGAAACACGACGGTGCCGTCCGCATCCAGCACGACGAAGTACGGAAAGGACGTCAATCCGTAGGCGCTTGCGGCCGTGCTGTCCTGGTCGTCGAGCAGGACCGGCGGCTCCCATCCCTCGGTTGCCAGCCAGTCCTGGGGCGGGAAGTTGGGCTGCCCTTCGTCGGTCGAGGTGGCCACGGACAGGAACTCGACGCCTGCCGGTTGGCGGCCTTCGCCAAGCCAGTCGACCATCACGGGGACCTCGGCGCGGCAGTGCGAGCACCAGTGGGCCAGGAAGGCGATGACCTGGGGGCCCGATCCGCCGATCGTCACATCCTCGCCCGCCATGCCGACGCCCACGACCACGGGACCGGGCATCCCGACCGCGGCGTCCTCTCCGGGGACGAACGGCGGCAGCACCTCGCCGGTGACGGCGGGTTCGCCCCAGGCCGAGGCCCGCAAATCCTCCGCCACCTGCTGGCCCGAGGTCGTGCTGACCGCGATCGCGATTGCCACGAGGACCAGGCCGACGAAGGCCAACACAATGTTGCGGGACGAGTTGTCCCGCTGACGAGTTGATGTCGTGCTCATGCGTCTTCCTTGGATTGTGTCGGGACCGGCGTGCTTGTGAACGTGGTGTCCTGTCCACCTTCGAGCCGCCGACGCCTTTCGGGGCCGGCGACCGCGACGAGGGCCGACACGGCAACCACCGTCGCGAGCGCCATGAACGGGATGGAGACGATCCCGAACTCGTGGACCCAGCGGACCGAGCACGGCGCCGCGGGGTCGCAGGTGGAGCCTTCCAACGACGGGAAGTTCTGCAGGGCGAGGTGGTAGAGGCTGATCGGTGCCGTCACGGCCGTCAGGGCCCACACATAGGCACGCACGTCGTCCCGCCGGCGCACCACGGCGACGGCGAGCAACGCGACCAGCGGATAGATCCCGATCCGCTGGTACCAGCAGAGTTTGCACGGCGTGAAGTGCACGACCTCGGAGTACCAGAGCGAGCCAGACATGGCGGTTGCCGCAACCAGCCAGGCGCCGGGCAGAGCGAGCGGTCGCACGGCCTCGATCCAGGACGCGCGACGCCACCATCCGACCCAGGCGACCAGGCCGCCACTGAACGCGAGCAGCGCGAGCAGCGCGAAGAACCGCGAGCCAGCCTCCGTGCTCATCGGTCACCTCTCGGGTTGGGGGCGCCCCCTTCGGGAACACCCGGCGTCACCACAACGTTAATTGTACGTACATTTGTTCCGACCGTGTCGACCGGATCGGACCCTCCCCCGGAGTCAAGACCGTGCCACTGCTCGCCGCGATCCCCTGGAAGACCTTCATCGAGGTGCCGATCGGCCCCCTGACAATGCGGCCTTTCGGCCTGTTCGTCGGCCTGGGGATCCTCGTCGGACATGCCGTCACCCGCCGATTCGTCTCCGGCGACGACGAGATCGACGCCGCTGCACTCGACCGGGTCGTCCTTCGAGCGGTGGCCTGGGGCCTGGTCGGCGCTCGCCTCGCGTGGGTCGCGACGCACCTGTCCGAGCTCCGTGGCCCCCTGGACGTCGTGGCCGTCTGGGACGGTGGCCTGCAGTTCTCCGGAGGCTTCCTCGCGGCCGTCCTGAGCGCCATGCCCTGGATGCGTCGCCAGACGCCGCACGTGCGCGCCAAGGTCGCCGACGCCGCCGCGCTCGGACTTGCACCGGGACTGGCCATCGGCCGCCTCGGCTGCATCGCCGTCGGTGAACACCTCGGCGGTCCGACCGAGTTCTTCCTGGCAACCCGCTACCTCGGGGGTGAGGCCATCGAGGGCCCCCTCGTGGTCGGCACCGCGTACCACAACGCGGCCATGTACGAACTGCTCCACCTGGTCCTGCTCACCGCGATCCTGTGGGCGGCACGCCGGGCGGGGCGTCTGCAGGTCGGTGACGGGCGCACCGCCGCGATCTTCCTGCTCTGGTACGGCGCGTGGCGATCCATCACCGACCTGACGCGGACCGCCGACGCCGACCTGCTGGGGCTCACCGGCGCACAGTGGGTCGCCGTCCTGGTGCTGCTGCCGTCAGCGCTCCTCCTGTGGCGGAGGGCCTCGAGTCTGACGATCACCAACGACGGAAGCCGGGACGCCGAACTCAGCCCGGCCGCCTGAGTTCAGACCGCCCGTAGCCGGCGGGTGCGGATGCCCGCGCCGAGCAGCGCCGCGCCCAGCACGACGAACCCGCCGCCGGTGGCCGGCAACGGAGCAGGTGCAGGAGCAGGTACCGGCTCGAGGACGGGACCAGCCACCGACGCGAGGGTGATCACATGGCTCCCGGCCGGGACCTCGACGGTCTGACGGTTCCCGGCCGCCACGGCAGTCACGGGCTGGCCGTCCAGCAGGAAGGCCACGTCGTCACGGTCGATCCCGGCGAGCGTGAGGGCCACGGCGTCGGTCGTCTCCACCTCGATCGCCATGCCCTCGACGACGTCGAGGCCAAGGCCAGGAACGTCGAGGGTCACGGCGGCCACGTTGTCGAGGTCGACGGTCGCGGCGTTGCGTTCAGCGACCGGCGCCCCGTAGGCGGGCGTCGTGACGTACTTGTCGGCCAGCGAGCGGCCGGAGGGTCCTCCTTCGTCGACCTGGACGTTGGTCCGTGTCGCCGCGGCCGGGTCAAGCGGCGCGTGAGGGATCGCGAACGATTCGACGGTGATCGTCTGCGCGACCGCGGCGTCGGCGAAGGTGAGGCCGGACGCCTGGTAGGCCCGGTCATGGACCAACCCGAGGTCGGGGTGATCGTCGCCGGGCAGCCGCTTGTAGGTGAAGTCGGCCGGATTGGTCACACGTCGCGACCGCTCGTGCAGGTCGAGCATCTGCGGGATGGTGTCGCTGATCGACGTCGAGTCGTGGGTCTTCATCAGGTAGTTGTAGAAGGTCACGTCGTAGCCGAGATCGCTCATCAGCCCGTAGGTCGTGAACTCGGTGTTGGACCCGGCGTCGAGGAAGTCCTCGAAACCGCCGATCATCATCCACGGCACGTGCCGCAGGTTGCCGATGAGCGCGTCGGACGCCGTGATCTCCGCGGGCGCCCCGCTGGCGAACAGTTCGGGGTTGCGGGTTGCGAGGTTGTGCGAGCCGATCGAGCCCATCGAGTGGCCCATGACGTGGATGCGATCCGCGTCGATGTCGTAGGCGGCCTGGATGTCGGCAAGGACCTCCACCACGTCCAACTCCCCGCGCCCCCGGTACGACAGGTCGTCACGCCCCAGCAGGTTCGCGAACAGGAAC
>CBDTZE010000066.1:0-8502 GCA_965364815.1 uncultured Nitriliruptoria bacterium
CTACAGCGGCCTGCGGATCTACTGGGCCAACGACGTCTACGCGTTCGGCATCGGCGGCTGGACGATCTTCCCGTTCTTCCCGGAGTCGATCTACGACACGTTCCAGCTCAGCTCACAGTTGGCGCGAGGCATCGCCTTCCACTTCACCTTCGGGTGGTTGTTCGCGATCAACGGCCTCGCGTACCTGACCTGGCTGGTCGTCAGCGGCGAGTGGCGACACATCGTCCCGGACCGTCAGGCCTGGATCGAGGCCCGCCTGGTCGTGCTGCACGATCTCGGCCTGCGCCCCGAGGCGCCGGTCAAGGGTCGATACAACGCCGCCCAGCGCATCACCTACACGCTCGTCATCGCGATGGGCGTGCTCATCGTGCTGACCGGCCTTGCCATCCTGAAGTCCACGTCCTTGTCGTGGCTGACCGCCATGTTCGGCGGCTACAAGACGGCGCGCCTCCTGCACTTCGCGACGACGATCGGCTTCCTGCTGTTCTTCCTGGTGCACCTCGTCCAGGTGGCTCGCGCAGGCATGGGCAACTTCCTGTCGATGGTCACGGGTTGGGAGCGCGAACGATGACCGAGTCCCCGGGCGAACGCGCCGCACGACTGCAGGCCGAAGCACGCTCCGGTCCGACCACCGACGCCGCCGGCCATCGCCGGTCCTCACGCCGGTCCTTCGTCACCGGCGCTGCCGGGATCGCCGCCGCGGGAGCCGGATGGCGCTGGGTCCAGACCCAGCCCAAGGAGGCCGGCATCCCCCGGGTGCTGCGCAGCGGGCACGAAGCCAACGAACGACTCTGGCGTGCCCTGACGGATCACCAGGCCAAGGCGCCCGAGTTCGCACGGTCGGACGCCCGGGACCTGCGCGTCAACGGCCGACGCGGCATCCGGGACGAGATCGACCTGGACGCCTGGACCCTGGTCGTCAGGGACGGGTTCGGTGGCGTGCTCGACGAACTGACCCTTGCGGACGTGACGCGCCATGAACACGTCGAGATGGTGACCGAGCACAAGTGCATCGAGGGCTGGAGCACCGTCGCTCACTGGACCGGCGTGCGGTTCTCGGACTTCGCCAAGGCCTACGAAGAAGAGGTCGCAGCATCGAAGTTCGTCTCGTTCGCCACGCCCGACAACGGCTATTACGTCGGGCTTGACCGCTCCTCGGCCCTGCACCCCCAGACACTGCTGGCCTTCGCGCTGGACGGCGAGCCACTCACGCAGGACCACGGGGCTCCCCTGCGACTGGTCACGCCGAACCACTACGGGATCAAGTCGATCAAGCGGATCGGCTCGATCGCCTTCACGAACGTCCAGCCCGCCGACTTCTGGGCCGAGCGCGGCTACGACTGGTACTCACGGTTCTGACGGCTCGTCAGCCCATGGCCCTAGGTTGCAGTCGACCGAGGAGTTGACCGTGAGCATCGGCCTGCAACGACCACCGGCCATCCGCGCGGTGAACGCCGTCGGGGCGGTGGCGCGGCGGCTTGGTGTCGCCCCGACCCTCGCGGTCGACGACCTCCTGTCCCGCGCCCGGCGAAGCACCGGGCTGGATGACTTCGGCTGGGACACCTTCGGCAGCCACGCCCGGGAGGGCCTCGACGTCCTGGTCACGTCGTTGACCCAGGAGGCGGAGCTCAACTTCATCGGGACGATGGCTGCGCAGCGCCGCGTGCTCACGCTGCTGGAGACACGTCTGCGACTGCTGGACCACCGTCGTCGGCACCCCGGGGTGTCCGAGCAGCAGATCGAGCGCCCCATCTTCGTGATCGGCCTGCCGCGGACGGGAACCACGGTCCTCTACGGGCTGTTGGCGTCAGACCCGGCGCTCCGGTCGCCGGTGTCGTGGGAGGTCGCACGCCCCTTCCCACCGCCGACGGAGACGACCCGCTGGGACGACCCGCGGATCGCGATGACCGACAAGGAGTTCGACCAGTTCCGCAAGGTCGCCCCGGGCATCGACCGGATCCATCCGCTGGGCGCGATGCTCCCGCAGGAATGCCTGGCGATGCACGCCCCGGAGTTCGCCAGCTACGAGTTCCCGACCACCTTCCCCGTGCCTTCCTACTGGGACTGGCTGCGTGCCCAGGACATGACACCGGCGTACCGGTTCCAACACGCGTTCCTGCAGCACCTCCAGTCTGGCTACGGCGGCGAGCACTGGATCCTCAAGACGCCGGGTCACCTCATGTGGCTCGACACGCTGCTCGCCGTCTTCCCGGATGCCCTCGTCGTCCAGACGCACCGCGACCCGACGAAGGTGCTGGCCTCGGTCTCCAGCCTCATGTACGCGTTGCGCAGTTCGGTCTCCGACAACGTCGATCCCCACCAGGTGGGGCGTGAGCAGCTCGAGCACTGGACCTGGGGGCTGCAGCGGACGCTTGCGGCGCGCGAGTCCCTGCCCGACGACCGCATCGTGGACGTCCGCTTCGCCGAGACGCTCAACGACCCGGTGGGAACGGTCCAGCGGATCCGGGAGCACTTCGGCCTGCCGTCCGGCCCGGCCGTCGAGCAGGGTGTCCGCGACTATCTCGCAGCCAATCCGCGCACGAAGCACGGCGTCCACTCGTACACGCTGGAGGACTTCGGGCTGGACGAGGCCACGACGCGCGCAGCGTTCGGGGCGTACAACGAGCGGTTCGGGATCGACGAGGCAACAGCATGACGGACACAGGAACGGCAGCCGCGGCCTACGCACGCTGGCTCGACGCGCTCCGGACGGCCGGCGAGGTCGTCACGGGACCGCTGGGTGCCAAGGACGAACGAGAACGGGCCGAGGGCTTCCGGCACGTCACGCGCGTGGCTTCCGTCGCCCAGGAGATGATCGTGGAGAAGGGTGACCGGGCCCGCCCGGAGTTCACCCGCTGGATGTCGGCGCACCGCAAGGTCTTCGGCGACAACCCCCACACGATCTACGACGCGACGCTGATCGACCCGTCGCTGACCTACCGACTCCAGGGCACGCGCGGCACGACGACCTACCTCGGGGTCTGCACCTACGGGACGAACCCGGAGACCGGGGCACGTCGGATCGCGGCGAACCTCGACGACGTCGATCTGCACCTCGATGCCGAGGACCACTTCGAGCTGTGGGTGGGACCGGCAGACATGGACGCGCCCGAGGGAGCGACGCGACTGGTCCTCGAGCCCGACGTCACGGATCTGATGATCCGCCAGTACCGCCACGACCCGGAGCGCGAGGTGGAGGGCACCTACACCCTGCGAGCGGTGCCGGACCCCGGCCCGCCAGCACCGCTGGACGAGGCCACGATCGCCGCCCGCCTGGACGAGGCCGGGGCGTGGGTCGCCGAGACCGTCCACGTCGAGGCCACGCTCTCCGCCCTGGTGACCTCCATGACGCCGGGTCTGTTGCGTGCGGGCCAGGACTTCGTCGACAGCGGCGGGGAACTGGTCGACCCTCCCCTGGACTTCGAGGTCGTTGCCAAGGTCATGCCCAGCCCGGCCATCCAGTACGCGGGGACCTGGTTCGACGACCTCGGTGACGACGAGGCGATCGTCGTCACCGGGACCGCTCCGGACGCCAGGTACTGGTCCATCCAGTTGCTGACGCGCTGGATGGAGTCCGGCGACTGGCGCCACCATCGGGTGTTCCTCACCGACAGGGACGTGCACCTCGACACCGACGGCCGCTTCTGTGTCATCGTTGCGAGCGAGCAGCCCGGCGACGGGGACTGGCTCGAAACGACCGGTGTGCGCTCAGCGAACGTCGCCATGCGGGTGCTCGGATGCGCCGAAACCCTTGATACGACGTTCGAACGCAAGAAATTGCGGTCACGCGACCGCCTAGAGTGAGCGCTCACGCAACGCTCGGCGCATATCTGCGCACTCTGTGTGCAAAATTCGCAGAAAGGGGGCATGCTCGTGACGCGTGATGCCAGCCATCGTTGTCCCGGATGAAGATGTCTAGTCACAACACGTCACCCTTCGGGGGTCCAGGCAGCCGGAACACGGTTGGCTTGTACTCCCGGGCCACATACCCCGAGGCCATCGCATGACCACCCCGCACCGCCAGGACGTCGCCCTCAAGGCAGACGTCATTCGTCATGCGCCGGTCACCATCGCCGATGTCGACGTCATCCACGTCACGGGCACCTACGAGCGCTGGGTCAAGCCGGTCATCGACCGCGCCGCAGCCCTGCTGCTGATCCTGCTGCTTGCCCCCGTGCTCATCGCCGTCGCCATCGGCGTCCGCATGACCCTGGGCGAAGGTGTGCTCTACCGCCAGAGCCGCGTGGGCAAGGACGGCGTGCCGTTCCAGATGCTCAAGTTCCGCTCCATGGCCCACGACCGCCGCGCTGACCGCGGTGACGGCAACGTCATCGAAGACCGTCGTCGCACGCACAAGCACCCCGCCGACCCCCGCGTGAACGACTTCGGTCGCTTCATCCGTCGCTGGTCGCTGGACGAGCTCCCCCAGTTCTTCAACGTCCTCAAGGGCGACCTCAGCCTCGTCGGCCCGCGCCCGGAGCTCACCCACATCGTGGAGCGCTACGAGCCCTGGGAGCACCACCGCCACGCCGTCAAGCCCGGCCTGACCGGCCTCTGGCAGGTCACCGCGCGTGACGACGGCGGCCTGATGCACCTCTGCGTCGGCACCGACCTCGAGTACGTCCGGGGCCTCTCCCCGATGCTCGACCTGCGGATCCTCGCGATGACGCCGATGGCGATCGCCACCGGCGCCGGTCCCGCCCGGGCCTGATCAGCTGGTCCAGGCCTCGCCGAGCAGCTCGGCGTGCGTCGCCGTGACCGGTGGTGCGTGCTTCGACTGCGCGTGCCACAGCTCGTCGACGAGCCGCCCCTCGGGCAGCTCCACGTCGTCCCAGGTCAGCAACTGGTCCTTGGGAACGTCGCGCACGACGCGGCAGCCCTCGGCCAGCCCCATCGGCAGCAGGCCGTCTGACGCCGTCTGGTCCGCATTGACGGCCAGGCCGTAGGTCGCGTACCAGCCGATCCCGTCGATGACCTCGCCGGCGACCAGGTCCTTCTTGGCCGTGGCACAGACGTCCAGGACGTGGCCGACGTCGGCGGTGACCGTCGCATCGTGGAACTCGACAGCGCGTGCAACCGTGGTCGGGCCCTCGAGGTGGCACAGGTGGTAGGGCGTGTAGAACGGGTACAGCGGGCCGTCACCGAGCTTGTAGAGCTCCAGCCAGCGCCGCTGCTCCGGATCTGGATGCGTGCCAAGGCACAGGACGCCCGGCGCGGGCTCGGCACCCACGAGGTAGTCGACCAGCCCGATGTTCTGCAGCTCGTCGAGGTCGTAGAGGTCCTTGGCATCGTGGACGTGCGTGGCGTCAAAGCCATGCATCCCGACCTTGGCCGCGCGCAGCCCGGTGGCGTTGGCGACCAGCGCCATCTCGAAGCTCATCTTCGTGCCGTCGGCGAACGACGCGGCCATGTGCGGCGTCAGCTTCTTCGCCTTCGCGAAGGCTTCCTGCGTCGTCGGGTTGCGATACGGGTCGTGCAGGCCCTTGAGGTTGGCCAGCAGGACGGGCGTGACGCCGATCCCCCGGACGAACCGATAGAGGTTCATCATGACGCCGGGCTGGTCGCCATCTGAATCCGTGACGATGACGCCGGCCTCGTCGGCCAGTCGCTTGAGCTCGACACCGACCGTGCCCTGCATCTCCGCGTTGAAGGTGATCAGGTGCTTGCCGGCAGCGATGGCAGCCAAGGCCACTTGGCAGCCGAACTCGACCGCCCCGGTGACCTCCCAGATGGCGTCGACGTGCTTCGAGGCGCACAGCAGGAACGGATCATCGGTGACCGCGGGCACGCCACGTTCGATGGCGGCGTCAAGCCCCTCGAGGTCGTGGACGTCCACGATCTCCTGGTGGCCGGCGAGTCGGTAGTTCTCCCGCGCGGTCTCCGGGTTGCGGTTGGCGGTCGCGACGACCTCCATGCCCGGTACGCGCGTGTTGACCTGGCGGACCAGTCCCTTGCCGATGGCCCCGGCGCCGACCATCGCCACGCGGATCGGGCGGCCTTCGGCCTGGCGCTTGCGCAGGGCAGTGTCGACGAGGTGCATGGAGGGTCCTGGGGTCAGTCGCCGCGCATGCGGCGGGCGACGAGGTCGAGGTCGAGGTCGGGCCAGCTGGCGTCCTTGGCGGAGATCGACACCGGTTCCAGCGGCCAGTCGATGCCGAAGGCCGGGTCGTCCCAACGGAAGCCGTCGCCGGCATCCGGCGTGTAGAACTCGGTCACCTGGTAGGTCAGCTGGGTGTCGTCCTCCAGCGTTTGGAACGCCTGCCCGAACCGGGCCGGGACGAACAGCATCCGGTGGTCCTCGGCGCGAAGCGTGACCGACACGTGCTGGCCGAACGTGGCGGACTCGGGGCGCAGGTCCACGATCACGTCGTGGATCGCACCGGAGGTCACGCGGAACAGCTTGGCCTCGCCGTGTGGCGGCCACTGGTAGTGGAAGCCGCGGACGGTCCCGCGAACGCGGTTGTGGATCACGTTGATCTGGGCGAGGTCGGTGGGCAGGCCGGCCGCGGTGAACTCGTTGCGACACCATGCGCGGGCGTTGAAGCCGCGGTCGTCCTCGATCAGGTCGAGATCGATGGTGTACGCCCCGGCGAGGGGAAGTTCGTGGAACTTCATGCCGGGAACGGCGTGACGAGGGTGGAGCCGTGGGCCTCGTGGCGGGCGAGGTGCTGCGGCATGTCCATCGCGGCCCGCACGGCATCCTGGCGGTCCGGCGGCACGATGAACAGCAGGAACCCGCCACCGCCGGCGCCGCAGAGCTTCCCGCCGAAGGCACCGGCGTCGATCGCCTTCTGGTACGCCCCGTCGATCATGGGGTTGGTGATCCCGCTGGCGAGCTCGCGCTTGAGCTGCCAACCGTCGTCGAGCGTCCGCCCGAACTCCTGCACGTCCACGGGGTGACGGTCCACCAACTCGTGCAGATGCAGCGCGAGGTCCCGCATCTTGGTCAGGTACGCCATCTTGTCGCCGGTGTTGCGCTTCTGTTCCTCCAGCACACCCGAGGCGTCACGCTGGTGCCCGGTCCAGAACATCATCATCGAGTCGAACAGCGGGTCGAGGTGGTTGCGCCACACACGCTGGTGCTGGGCCGTGACCCGGCCACCCTCGCGGAACGTGAAGAGGTTCATGCCGCCGTAGGCGGCGGCGTACTGGTCCTGCTTGCCGATGGGCTCCCCCAGCACGTCGATCTCGACGTGACAGGCCTCCTCGGCCAACTGCCCGGGCGACACCCGCTTGCCCTGCAGCGCGTGCAGCGCGTTGAGCAGGCCGACGGCGAAGGCCGACGAGCCTCCCAGGCCGGTGGACGCCGGGACGTCACCGACGACGGAGATGTAGATCGGCGGCTCGACGCCCAGGAGTTCGAGGCAGGCGCGGGCGATGTTGTTCTGGATCTCGCCGACGGACTCGACCTGCTCAGAGATCGAGTAGTTGAGCCGGATGGGCTCGAAGAAGAGTTCGCTGTGCGGCTTGACCGTCACGTACACATAGCTGTCGATCGCGGTCGAGAGCACGGCGCCCTCTTCGCGTTCGAAGAACACGGGGAGATCGGTGCCACCCCCGGCGAAGCTGACCCGCAGCGGCGTGCGAGAGATGATCGGGCGTCGCCCCGAGGGCATCTCACCCATTGGGCAGGGCCCAGTCGTAGGGGATCTCGTCCGTGTCGTACGGCATGCGCAGCATCTCGTCGGGTTCGTGGGCCATCGTCGCCGCGTTCGCGAGGATGACCTCCTTGTCACCGTAGGCCTTGTAACCGTTGGCGATCCCCGGTGGGCACTGGACCAGCACGTGGTTGTCCTCCCCGAGGAAGACCTCCAACAGGTTGCCCTTGGTCGGTGAGTCCTCGCGCAGGTCGTACATGACCAACTTGGCGTGGCCACGCAGCACCGCGTTGTTGATCGTCATCCGCGTGTGGATGTGCCAGGCCTTGATCGTGCCGGGCCAGGCGGTCGAGAAGTAGATCTCGCCGAACTCGATGAAGTGCTCGTCGGTGGCCTTGAGCATGTGCATGATCTTGCCGCGCTCGTCCACGATGGTGCGCAGCGGCACGATCTTCACGCCGTCGATCATGTCTCCCTTGACGCCGTCCATGCTCAGGCCTCCTGCGTGACGGGGCGAAGGTCCGGGCCCAGCGTGGTCTGCATGAGGTGGTCCAGCCAACGCAACCGGACGTACTTCTTGCCGGCAAAGTCATCGGCCGTCAGGCCCACGCGGCGGTAGCCGTCGGCCAGTTCCTGCGCCCCGGTGTCGGCATCCCAGCGGAACTCGAAGTCGGGGAAGGTCCGGGCGAACTTGGCGAAGTCGGCCTTGTAGGTGCGCTGGTCAGCGCCGGAGCGGCCCTGTACGTCCAGCGCGGAGCCGGGAACGGCCTCGACCGCGAGTTCGGCCAGCTTGCGCACCTGGTGGATGCTCGCCACCTTCGTCAGTGCCGGACTGCTGGCTGGTCGACTCGGGATATGCCTGCTGCTAACTGCCGCCAGCTGCACTGCATGGTTTGAGATCACC
>CBDTZE010000067.1:0-8371 GCA_965364815.1 uncultured Nitriliruptoria bacterium
TCGCTGGCCTCGGCCAACTGCGCCTCGAGGTCCACGACGGCCTGCTTGAGCTCCGCCGCCTTCTCGATCATCGCCGGGCGTTCCTCGTTCGAGGCGCGGCCGATCGCCTGAGACGCGACCTTCTGCTGCGAGCGGGCGTCGTCCACGGCGGGGATCAACGACCGACGCTTCTCCTCGAGATCGACGAGCGACGCCACGTCCTCGGCGGACAGGCCGCGACGGGCCAGGGCGGTGGTGACCCCTTCAGGGTCTTCGCGGAGCAGTCGCAGATCGATCACGGCACAACCTCGTCGCAGGTCCACGGCGGTGGAGGGAGGCGTCTGTGCCCACCCACAGTGGAGACGCGCGAGGCTAACGCGAGCCCTAGGTTGCCCTGTCCCACCCGCCGGAGAGCGCCCGTGTCCACCACCCCCACCACCCGCATCTCTCCGGTCCGCTGGACTCCCACTCCCGACCCGGGGCTGACCGGCGCGTTCACGAAGAACGAACGCCTGCGCTCCTTGACGATCGTCGACGTCAACGGCATCGGGCCCGAGGACGTGGCGATCGCCCCGAACGGCGACGTGTGGTGCGGGGTCGAGGACGGCCGCATCATGCACCTGTCCGGCGCGACCGCCGCGACCACGGCGGGCGGGGCGACGGTCGTCTGCCAGACCGGGGGGCGAGTCGGCGGCATCGAGGTCGTGCTCGGCGCCGACGGAGAGGCCGACCACCTCATCGCCTGCGACTACGAGCACGGCCTGCTGAAGGTGTCGCTGCCCGGTGGCGAGGTCGAGGTGCTGGTCGACCGCGTGGACGGCGAACGCCTGCGCACCACGAACAACAGCGCCGTGTCCCCCGACGGACGGATCTGGTTCACGGCCTCGTCCCAGCGCTGGGACCTGGATGACTTCCGCAACGACCTGATGGAGGGACGAGCCACGGGGCGGTTGCTGGTGCACGACCCACGCGACGGCTCGACCGAGGTCATCCTCGACGGCCTCGCCTTCGCCAACGGCGTCGCGGTCACGGCCGACGGGACCGCGGTCCTCGTGGCGAACTCCGGGACGTTCGACATCCGCCGGGTGTGGATCGACGGCCCGAAGCGTGGCAGCCACGACATGTTCGTCGAGGGACTCCCGTGCGCCCTCGACAACCTGGCGACCGCGCCCGACGGAAAGATCTGGGCAGCCTGCCCGATCCCGCGCAACAAGTTGCTGGACCTGCTCTCCCCCAAGGCTCCGATCCTCCGGGCGGTCGCGGCGAGGTTGCCGGAGTGGATGGTCCCGGCCGGTCCCGAGGTCGCCTGGGTGCTGGCCTTCGACCCGGACACGGGCGAGGTCGTGGAGAACCTGCAGGCGTGGGGCGTCGGCTACGGCTTCGTCACCGGCGTCCGCGAGCACGACGGCATGCTGTGGCTGTCGTCACTCCACGGGGCGGGCCTGGGCCGCATCTCCCTCGCCGCCACCCGCTGACGGTCAGGACGCCCCGAAGGTGTTGCGCTGCTGCTCGACCCAGGCCAGGGCCTCGCGGTGCGCGGCGTTGTCCCGGCTGATCCGCTGTGTGGTCGCCAGCACGGGGCGGCCAAGTCGCGGGTAGGACCCGAGGATCTTGACCTCGCGCTGGGTCCGCTTGAGCGCGGCCATGGCGTCGCCGACGATCGGGTCGGCCAGGTGACCTTCGATGTCGAGGAAGAAGCAGTACTCGCCCAGTTCGGCCTTGGTGGGGCGCGACTCGATCTTCGTCAACTGCAGGTCGCGCTCCGCGAACAGCTCCAGCATCGCCAGCAGCGCGCCGGGGCGGTTGGCCTCGATGTAGACCACCAGCGAGGTCTTGTCCCAGCCGGTCGACGCCGGCATGCCCGGAGCCACGACGACGAACCGGGTCTTGTTGCCCTCGTGGTCGGCGATGTCGTCGGCGAGGACCACGAGACCGTGGTGCTCCGCAGCCAGCGCGTTCGTGATCGCGGCGATCGGGGCGTCCGAGGCCGCCACCTGGGCCGCGGCCTTGGCCGTCGAGGCAGCCGTGATGCGTTCGGCACCCGGGGCCTTCGCCGACAGCCACCGGCGGCAACCCGCCAGCGGGATCGGGTGCGACCGGACCTCGGTGAGTTGGTCCAGCGTCACGCCGGGGCGCGCGACCAGCAGGAGGTCGACGCCGATCTCCAGCTCGCCGTGGATCCGCAGGTCCGTGTCGAAGGCCAACAGGTCCAGCGTCGCAGCGACGGAGCCTTCGAGGGTGTTCTCGATCGGCAGCACCGCGCGGCTGGCCTCGCCCTCCTGGACGCGTCGCACGGCGTCGAAGACGTCCGTTGCGGCGATCAGGGGCTCGTTGCCGACGGCGACCTCGCGGGCCGCCTGCTCAGAGAAGGTCCCACGTGGGCCGAGGTAGCTGACCCCACCATGGTCGCCGGTCGCGGCGTTCAGCTGGCGACCTTCCGCTTGCGTCGGCGGCTGCCCTCGTCGTCACGGACGCTGGGGACGTTCTCCTTGGCGGCGGTGATGGCGCGACGCTCATCGTCGGAGAGGCTGTACTCCGAGGTCCCGGCGACGATCGGCTTGGCGTACGTGCGGGTCTCCGCGCGGCCGTTGATCGACGTGAGGACGATGCCGTTGTCGTGCTCGTCCAGAAGGGCGGCGGAGAAGGACATCGCCCCGCCCATGTCCTCGAACGCGTCGTACCGGACGATCGAGGTGCGCGACATCGTGTTGCGCAGCAGGTCACGCAGCAGTTCGGTGTTGCCGTGGACCGTGCGCAGGTCCCGGTTGATCGCCGACAGGCCGTCGGCGTGCTCCGCCAGCGTCGCGAAGACATCGGTCTCGCCGTCGCCCAGGGCCGTCACGTAGTCGCGACGAAGGTGGGACAGGCGGAAGGCCAGGAACCCGACGACGAGGGCGAGCACGCCCGAGACCGCGAGTGCGACGACCAACAGGATGCCGGTCGTCTGGTCGTCGAAGGTCATCGTCCGTGCTCCAAAGGTGGGGGCGCCACCGGGGCGTCGAGGGAGGCCCAGAGCCTATCCGGACCCCCGTGTGACCCCTGTCTCCCGGCACTGTCGTCCGGCCCGAAGACACGGTCCTTTGGCGTTTCGGTGCCCGGTCGATGACACTGGGGGACGACAACCGCCGCCAACAGGGCGCCGGACCACATCGTGACGGGGGCAACTGGTGCGAATCGGCTGGGTCGACGCCCGCAATGGACTGAGCGGCGACATGTGGCTCGGCGCGCTCGTGGCCGTCGGCGCATCGCTCGAATCCATCGAACGCGGTGTCCAGTCGCTGGGAATCGGCGAGGTCCGTGTCGCCTACGCGCCCGTGCGCCGGGGCGGCAGACGGGCGGTCACCGTGCGCGTCCGCCCGCCGGCGCAGACCCCGCACGTCGGCACCGTTGCCCAGGTGCGGGCACTGGTCGAGTTCGCCGCCCTCGACGAAGGCCCTCGCAACCGCGCCCTGGCCATCCTGGATCGCTTCGCCCACGCCGAGGCCACGGCCGCCGGCCTCCCCCTGGCCGACCTGACCTTCCACGAGGTCGCCATGCTCGACGACCTGGCCGCCATCGTCGGTGTGGCCGTGGCCCTCCAAGAGTTGGCGGTCGACCGCTTCGTCGCTGGCCCCATCGGCGTGCCGACGGACGAGGAAGGCGCGCTCGACCCGACCGTTGCGCTGCTGCTCGCGGGCCACGTGACCCGCCCGCTGGACACGCTGGACCCGATCGTCACGGCCGTCGGTGCGGCCATCCTCGCGGAGATCGCCGAGCCCGGCGAGGTGCCGGAACTCACGATCGAGGCCGAGGGATCGGGCGCGGCATCCCGCGACCTGCCGGACGCGGGCCTGCTGCACCTCACCCTCGGCACGCCCTCGAGCACGGACGCCTGAAGACGCAAATCCGGTGCGGCCGTCGCGCGAGCTGAGCACGGCAGCAGGACCGGGCGCCACCTTGGCGAATTGCCCGATCGGATGATCTTGTGCGCAACATGCGGGCGAGTTCGGTCCAATCCGCCCATGAGTGGTCCGGTCACCCCTAGGGTGCGCCGACGACCCGCCTTCACCCGCCACGCGAAAAGGAATCTCCCTTGCGCGCTGCTCGCCTCGGAGTGCTGACCGCACTGCTCATGGGCCTGTTGCTTGCGCTCGGTCTCGCCCCCGCCTCCGCCGCGACCGTCACGGTCGCCCAGGAAAGCGGTGAACTCGTCCGCGGAACGCTGCGTGATCGCAGCAATGCGAATGCGCCCGTTCCCGGCGTGACGATCAGTGCGACCGGTGCCGACAACTTCGCCCAGGAGACCACGACCGACCTCGAGGGGAAGTGGTCGATCGCCGTCCCCGGAGCGGGCGACTACGTCGTCACGCTCGACGAGTCCACGCTCCCCGAGGGCGTCGGCCTCGGTGAGGGAATCGAAGCGTCCAACGAGGTCACCCTTCGTGTGGGCCAGGCACGGACCATCATCTTCGCCGTCGGCGCACGTGAGGACACCAGCCGCAGTTTCATCGCGCGGGTGCTGACCAAGACCGTCGACGGGGTCCAGTTCGGGCTGATCATCGCCATGACGGCCATCGGCCTGTCGCTGATCTTCGGCACGACCGGCCTGGTGAACTTCGCCCACGGCGAACTCGTGTCGTTCGGGGCGATCGTGGCCTGGTGGTTCAACTCGCCCAACCACTTCGGCGGCAAACTCTTCATCATCCCCGCGGCAATCCTGGCGATCATCGTCGCCGGAGCCTTCGGTGGGGCGCTGGAGAAGGGGCTGTGGCAGCCGCTTCGCAAGCGCCGCACGGGCCTGATCCAGATGCTCGTCATCTCGATCGGCCTGTCGCTGCTGCTGCGCAACGTCCTGCTGATCATGTTCGGCGGCGATCGTCGACCGTTGTTCGACTACACCATCCAGACGGGGATCGAACTCGGCCCCATCACGATGGTCCCGCGCGACTTCTTCATCATCGCGATCTCCGTCGGCACGCTGGTCGGTGTCGCCACGATGCTCAACCGGACCCGGATCGGCAAGGCCATGCGCGCCGTCGCCGACAACCGCGACCTCGCTGAGGCATCCGGCATCGACGTGCAACGCGTCGTGCTGTTCGTCTGGGTCCTCGGTGCCGGACTCGCCGCCCTCGGCGGCGTCCTGTTCGGCCTCGACCAGACCGTCGACTACCTCATGGGCTTCCGTCTGCTCCTGCTGATGTTCGCCGGGATCGTCCTCGGTGGTCTCGGAACGGCCTACGGCGCCATGCTGGGATCGATCATCGTCGGGCTGATCACGGAACTCTCGACACTCTGGTTCCCGGCTGAGCTCAAGACAGCCTGGGCCCTCGCTGCCCTGATCGTGATCCTTGTCGTCCGACCCCAGGGCCTACTCGGCCAGAAGGAGAGGTTCGGCTGATGGACATCATCACCAACGGACTCCGCGACGCCCTCGGGCCGACCGCCGCGCTCTACGCACTGGCGGCCATGGGCCTCAACGTCCACTTCGGTTACACGGGCCTGCTGAACTTCGGCCAGGTCGGCTTCATGCTCGTCGGGGCCTACGGCCTCGCGGCGTCGGTCGCGATCTTCCAACTCCCCTTCTTCGTGGGCGTGCTGATCGGCTTCGGTCTCTCGGCGATCCTGGCGCTGCTGCTGGGCATCCCGACGCTGCGCCTGCGCGCCGACTACCTCGCCATCACGACCATCGCGGCCGCCGAGATCCTGCGGTTCCTGGTCCGGTCGTCCTCGGCCGTCGACCTGACCGCCGGTTCGTTCGGCATCCCGTCACAGTTCTCCAACGGCCGGTCGTTCGACCAGACGTTCCAGAACTGGAACCCGATCCCGCCCGGCGACTACGGCATCTCGACATTCAAGTTCTCCGCGTCGGCCCTCTGGGTGCTCGTCGTGGCGTGGATGATCGTGGCGATCATGGCCTTCATCATCGCGTCGCTGATGCGATCGCCGTGGGGCCGTGTGCTCAAGTCGATCCGCGAGGACGAGGACGCCGCCGTCTCGCTGGGCAAGAACGTCTTCGCCTACAAGATGCAGTCGTTGGTGCTCGGCGGCCTGCTGGGTGGCGCGGCCGGCATGGTCCTGGCGCTGTTCCAGGCAGCCATCGCGCCCGACCAGTTCCTGCCGCAGATCACCTTCTTCGCCTACGCCATCATGATCCTCGGCGGGGCGGCGACGGTCATCGGCCCGATCCTCGGGTCCGTGATCTTCTGGTTCCTGCTGTCGGCGACCGACACCTTCCTGCGCAACGGTGACCTGATCACCGGCGGCAGCGTCGGCGCCGTCCGCATCGCCCTGGTCGGTGTCGGCCTCATGTTGCTGATGATCTACCGACCCCAGGGGATCCTCGGCTCGAAGCAGGAGATGATGCTCGATGCCTGAGACCTCTCCCGGACGTGACCAGCTCCTCGGCCTCAAGGCCGAGCCCGGCGTCAAGAAGCCCGACCCGATCCTCATCGCCGACAAGGTGGTGCGGCAGTTCGGCGGCCTCAAGGCCGTCGACGTCGACCACCTCGAGGTGCCCCGAGGCTGCATCACGTCGCTCATCGGACCCAATGGCGCCGGCAAGACCACGTTCTTCAACCTGATGACGGGCTTCGACGCCCCGAACTCCGGCACGTGGACGTTCGACGGAACCGACCTCGGCGGCATGCCCGCCTACAAGGTCGCCCGCAACGGCATGGTCCGCACCTTCCAGCTCACCAAGGCACTCACCCGCCTGAGCGTCCTGGAGAACATGAAGCTCGCCGCGGTCGACCAGGCCGGCGAGCGGATGCTCACCTCCCTGGTGCCCGCCCTGTGGTCCAAGCAGGAGAACGCGATCACGGAACAGGCTCGTGAGCTGCTCCACCGCTTCAAGCTCGACCACATGGAGCAGGAGTTCGCCGGCACCCTGTCCGGCGGCCAGCGCAAGCTGCTGGAGATGGCCCGCTCCCTGATGGTCAAGCCCAAGATGGTCATGCTCGACGAGCCCATGGCCGGCGTGAACCCGGCACTGACCGAGTCCCTGCTGGACCACGTCAAGGACCTGCCCAGCTACGGCATGTCCGTGCTCTTCGTCGAGCACGACATGGACGTCGTCATGGACATCTCGGACTGGGTCGTCGTCATGGCCGCCGGCCAGATCATCGCCGAGGGCCCGCCCGAGTCGATCGCCGGCAACGCGATGGTCCAGGAGGCCTACCTCGGAGCCCATCACGACGACCGTGACGGCTTCCTCGAGCCCGCAGCGATCTCCCTGCCCGGAGGTGCTGAGGCCTCCCTCGCCGCCTCGGACCGTGCTCGCAAGGCCCGGGCAAGCCAGGGCAGCAACGACCCGGCGCTGCCACGTGCCGCGGGCGGGGCGCCCCGAGCTTCCTCGACGCAGGACGACACCACCCCGAAGGACGAGGCATGAGCGCGACCGTCGCCCCGCTGCTGATCGCCGAGGACGTGACCGCGGGCTACCTGCCCGGCGTCAACATCCTCGAAGGCTGCAACCTCGAGCTCTACCCGGGTGAGTTCGTCGGCATCATCGGCCCCAACGGCGCCGGCAAGTCGACCCTGCTCAAGTCCCTGTTCGGCCTGGTCAACGTCCGCAAGGGCGAGGTCAAGCTCCGGGGCGAGTCGATCACCAACCTCGCCGCCCACTCCCTCGTGGAGAAGGGCGTCGGGTTCGTCCCGCAGAACAACAACATCTTCCCGTCGCTCACCATCCAGGAGAACCTGGAGATGGGTGCGTACCTGGAATCCGGCGACTTCAAGAGCCGGATGGAGTACGTCGCCGAGCTCTTCCCGATCCTGTACGACCGCCGCGACCAGCGCGCCGGCGGCCTCTCCGGCGGTGAACGTCAGATGGTCGCCATGGGGCGCGCCCTGGTCATGAAGCCGTCCGTGCTGCTCCTCGACGAGCCCTCCGCCGGCCTCTCCCCCGCCCTCCAGGACGAGACCTTCCTGCGCTGCCGCGACATCAACGCCTCCGGCGTCTCCGTCGTCATGGTGGAACAGAACGCCCGTCGCTGCCTGCAGATCTGCCACCGCGGCTACGTGCTCGACCAGGGACGCAACGCCTACACCGGCACCGGCGCCGAACTGCTCCACGACCCCAAGGTCATCGAGCTCTACCTCGGCACCCTCGCCCAAGGCTGACCTTCGGCGCCCTGCTGCGCTGGGTCGAGTTGGGTTTTCCGCCTGACTCTGCACGGTGGGTCACCTTCGGCAGCCCTTGGTGCTCGGTCGCTTGGCGACCTTGCGCTCCGCTTTGAGGCTGCCCTCGGCGACCCACCGCTCCGGCCAGGCTCGCTCTCGCGCTCCGAGGGCTTGGCCTCGGTGGGGGCGTAGGGGCGTGGGAGTTGTGTGCAGCCTCGTCGCCCCATTTGGGGTTTGGGCTGCACACAACTGGCTACTGCCCAAAACGGGGCGGGCCCGGCGCTTTCGCGCC
>CBDTZE010000068.1:0-8253 GCA_965364815.1 uncultured Nitriliruptoria bacterium
GCGAACCCGACGACGGCAGTCACCGACCTCGCCGCGGTCGCCGCGGCCGCGCGCCGCGTGGGCGCGACGTCGATCGTCGACAACACCTTCGCGTCGCCGGCCGTGTGCCTCCCGGCCTCGCTGGGCTTCGACGTCATCGTCGAGTCGGCGACCAAGTTCCTCGGCGGTCACGGTGACGTGCTCGCCGGTGTTGTTGCCGGACCCATGGACGCGATCCGCCGGGTTCGCGAGTTCACCTTCGAGTACGGCGCGGCACTCGGTCCCTTCGAGGCCTGGCTGGTGCTGCGCGGCATCCAGACGTTGGACATCCGCCTGCGCGAGCAGTGTCGCAACGCCGCGGCCGTCGCGTCCCACCTCGCGGCCACCGGGATGACCGTGCACCACCCGAGCCTGCCGGGCCACCCGCAGCACGACCTCGCCGCGAAGCAGTTCCGGGCCGGCAACTTCGGCGCCATGGCCGCCATCGAGTTGGGGACGCGGGCGCGCGCCGAGGCCTTCGCCGACGCGGTCGAGGTGTTCACGCGTGTGACGTCCCTGGGCGCCGTGCACTCCCTGCTCCTGCACCCCGCGTCGACCAGTCATCGGCAACTCGATGATGCAGAACTCGCCGCAGCGGGCATCACTGCCGGCACGATCCGACTGTCGATCGGCATCGAGGACACGGGCGACCTGCTCGCCGACCTCGACCGCGCCATTGCGGCGGCCGACGCCGCCTGACGGTCCTCCCAGAATCCCACCCGCACGATCCGCCATCGCCGGAGCATCCCATGAGCAAGCAGCGCGTCCTCGTCCTCTTCGGGGGACGGTCCTCGGAGCACCAGGTCTCGTGCCTGTCCGCGCGCAGCGTCCTCGGGGCGCTGGACCGCGACAAGTACGACGTCATCGCCGTCGGGATCACGCGAGACGGTCGCTGGGTGCTGACCGACGGCACGATCGAGACGCAGGCCGGCCGGGCCCTGCCCATGGTCGCCGACGACGCGCCGGACACCGTTGCGCTGGTCCGGGGTCGCAAGGGGCCGCGCCTGTTCCGGTTGGGCGATGGTGACACCTATGAGGACCTCGGCACCGTCGACGTCGCCTTCCCGATCCTGCACGGCCCGTACGGCGAGGACGGCACCGTCCAGGGGATGCTGGCCTCCGTCGGGGTCCCGTACGTCGGGGCGGACGTCACGTCGTCCTCGGTCGGTGTCGACAAGCGCGCGATGAAGCAGGCGTTCAAGGCCCGCAACCTGCCGCAGGTGCCTTACCTCCCGATCCGCTTCGAGCGCTTCGAGCGTGACGCCACCGGCGTCAAGGACGAGATCGAGGCCGCACTGCGCTACCCGGTCTTCACCAAGCCGGCCCGCCAGGGATCCTCGATCGGCATCACCCTGGCCAACAACCGCGACCAGCTCGCCGAGGGGCTCAAGCTGGCCTTCGGCTACGACCGGACCGTCATCGTCGAGCAGGGCCTGGACCGCCCCCGCGAGATCGAGGTCGGCGTCCTCGGCAACGACCTGATCCAGGTCACCGCCCCGGGCGAGATCGTCCCCAGCCACGAGTTCTACGACTTCGACGCGAAGTACCTCGACGGCTCGGAGCTGGTCCTGCCGGCCGACATCCCCGCGGAGTTGGCGGAGCGCATCGACCGCATCGCTCGCGAGGCCTACCGGGCGATCGGTTGCCGTGGCATGGCACGTGTCGACTTCTTCGTCGAGAAGGACGGCAGCCTGCACCTCAACGAGATCAACACGATCCCGGGCTTCACCCCGAACTCGATGTTCCCCCGCCTGTGGGCCGAGGAAGGCGTCGACTACCCCGCCCTGTGCGACCGCCTGCTGGCCCTCGCCCTCGAAGCTGCCGACACGGACGCCAACTACGCCCCGTGAACGGCTCCGGTCAGAGCCGGACGACCGGGCAGGTCAGGGTGCGGGTGATGCCCTTGATCGACTGGATGCGGCTGACGACCATCCGGCCGAGTTCGTCGACGTCGGCGGCCTCGGCGCGCACGATCACGTCGTAGGGACCGGTCACGTCGTCGGCTGCGGTCACGCCGTCGATCTTGCCCGCCGCCTCGGCGACGGACTGGGCCATGCTGACCTCGGTCTGGATGAGGATGTAGGCCGACACCATGGTGGGACTCTCTGGCAGGGGGCGGTCATGGCCGAGGTGGCCGGATCACGCCGCACACTAGTCGCCGGCGCCACGGGCGGGGAGGCCGGAACGCGCCAGGTCAGCGCTTCGTCGGCTCCTCGGCAACCTCGTCGACCACATCGGCAACCTCCTCGATGGCGCGCCCCGCCCCGCGCAGCAGTCCCGCGAAGGTGCGCCCGGCGATCCGCGCCCCGCGCACGGGGATCTTGAGCACGGTCCCGACCAGCGGCACGTGCAGGGCGCTGGGAAGTCGCGCGCGACGTGCCTGGACGTCCCGCTCTGCGCGTCCGCCGATCCACCCGGCGCGCCGGAAGAGCAGGAACTGCCCGACGCCGATGAAGATGAACACGCCCCAGAGGATGAAGTAGCCGTTCTCCTGGCGGAGTTCGGGGATGTTCACGAAGTTCATGCCGTAGATCCCGGCGAGCACCGCGATCGGCAGCAGGACGGCGTTGACGAGGGTGAGGACCTTCAGCATCTCGTTGAGGTCGGCGTCGATCGCGGAGCGGTAGCTGTCGACGGCGGAGTCCAGGAGTTGGCGGTACGAGTCGGAGAGCTCGGCGATCCGGTTGAGGTGGTCGTAGATGTCCCGGAACAGCGGCAGGTCCTCCTCGGTGATGACCGGCGTCGGCGTCCGTCCCAGGCGGCGCAGGACCTCGGCCTGGGGCACGACGGCTCGGCGGACCTGGATGACGTCGCGCTGGAGTTCGTAGATGTCTCGCCGGGTGGTCTCGGTCGGGTCGCTGAGGATGTCCTCCTCGATGACGTCCAGCCGCTGCTCCATGTGCGTGATGAACGTGACGAAGACGTCGTTCATGACGTCGAGGATCCGGTGCATCAGCAGCACGGGGCGCGCGACGCCCCGGATCTTCTCCTGGCCGGCCAGCCGCTCGTAGACGTGCCGGACCGAGGCGATGCCGGTGGCGTGGTGCGTCACCAGCAGGCCGGGCGCCAGGACGAAGTCCAGCTCGCTGGTCGTCAGCTCGGTCGCGGCCTGCTCCAGGTTCATGGCATGGACCGTCAGCACGAGGTGGTCGTCGACCACGTCGACCTTGGGCATGTGCTCGTCGTCGACGAGGTCCTCGATGATGAGCTTCCCCAGCCCAAGGGTCGGGTGCTTGAGCACGGCGACCTCGTCCGTCGTGGGCTGGTCGAGGTCGAGCCAGAGGTAGCCCTTGTCGGGCAGGCCGTTGTCGAGGTCGGCGACCTCGAGTTCGGTCAGGGTCTGACCGGCGATGTGGAGCAGGCGGATCACGGGGCCTCCGGGCCTTCGGCGTCCTCGATGGTGACGAAGTCGATCAGTGTCTCGACCGAGCGCCACAGGTCACGGTCGAGGTCCTTGACGTTGCGGACCTTGGAGAGCAACAGCTTCCAGAACTGCCACGTCTCCTCGATGCCGAGGGCGTCGCACATGCCGCGCTTCCACTCGATGCTGCGAGGGATGTCGGGCCACACGTCCAGCCCCATCCGTTCGGGGAGCACGGCGGCCCAGATGTCGACGAAGCGGTGGCCCTCGACCAGGACGTCCGGGTGCTTGCCGCCGAGGAACGGCCGGCACAGCCGTTCCTCCTTGGTCCCCGGCAGCAGATGGTCGACGAGGATTCCCAGGCGACGCGTCGGACCGGGCTGGAAGTCCGCCACCTTGGCCTCGAGGTCGTCGATCCCGTCGATCGGTTCGACCACGACGCCCACGTAGCGAAGGTCCTCGCCCCAGACGTGCTCGAGGAGTTCGGCATCGTGAATGCCCTCGACCCAGATCCGGCTGGCCCGGGCCACGCGGGCCGGGGCGGGCTTGGTGACCAGTGATCCGGAGCGGGAGAGCTTCTGCTTCTTCGCCCCGAGCCTCGCCGGGGGCGCCAGCGTCACCTTCTCCTCGTCCAGCCAGAACCCGCCGGGCTCGTTGACGAACACACGCTGCAGGCCGCGACGGTTGCGCAGCACGACCTCGGAAAGCGAGACCTTGATGATCTCTCCCGCGAAGTCGACACCGGCGACCTCGACCAGCAGGCCGGGCGTCCCGGGCACGACGGCAGGCGCCTGCTTGGGGCGTCGTTCGGCGTGCTGCCAGCTCACGATCGTCCTCGCGGTCGGGGGAGGGATGGGGCCAGTCTGTCGGGCATGGCTCGGTCGACCCAGCATCCCCGGTCGGCGCCGGCCGGGCCCGGCACGTACGAGGGGTCGAGGAACCGGACCCCGAGGGCACTAGCGTGCGCCCCATGGAACGTGTCCTGGTCCCCGCTGCCCTCCCACATCTGCTGGCCGTGGTCTGTCGTGCCCTTGACGAGCACCGCGACGAGGTCGACCAGCTCAACGTGTTCCCGGTGCCGGACGGTGACACGGGCACGAACCTGGCCGCCACGGCCCGCGCCGTGTTGGAGGCAGCAGCGCAGGACCCGACGCCGGCCAACCTGGTCCGGTCGGCCCTGCGTTCCGCCCGAGGCAACTCCGGCGTCATCTTCAGCCAGGTCGTCCGGGCGGTCGTCGAGGCCATCGACAACGCGGACGACGACACGCCGGACGTCGAGGTGCTGGCCCTGGGGCTGGAACGGGCGGACGAGTTGGCACGCGCTGCCGTCGCGGCCCCGGTCGAGGGCACGATCCTCAGTGCCCTGCGTGCCGCCGCCATCGCGGCTCGGAAGCACGCCACGGCAGAGACGACCGACCTCGACGTGGTGCTCGGTGAGGTGACCGGCGCGGTGTCACAGGCGGTGCGCGACACCCGCGACCAGTTGGAGGTCCTGCGTGAGGCCGGCGTCGTGGATGCCGGGGCACGCGGGTTCG
This sequence comes from uncultured Nitriliruptoria bacterium, assembly GCA_965364815.1. Taxonomy (GTDB): domain Bacteria; phylum Actinomycetota; class Nitriliruptoria; order Nitriliruptorales; family Nitriliruptoraceae; genus CBDTZE01. Next base: position 4,915 of record CBDTZE010000068.1, read on the forward strand.
AGGTCGTGATGGCGGCCCTGCACTCCGTGGTTCGGGGCGAGGAAGTGATCCCGGCGCCGCTCGACCGCGTGGTGCCTCGCTGTGTCAGCGAGGACCTGTCGCGCGACAACGTGCGTGCCTTCCCGTTCGAGGTGCAGTTCCTGGTCGACGGGGACGCCGCGGCCTGCGCGTCGCTTCGCGCGGCCCTCGCCGAGGTTGGTGACTCCGTCGTGGTCGTCGACGCGGACGGCCTGATCTCCGCGCATGTCCACACGCCCGACGTCGACGCCGCGGTCGCGGCTGCGGGGCCGTTCGGCGGAGCGCGCGAGGTCCGGATCACCGACCTGCGCGAACAGGTCGCCGAGTCCGCCACCTTGGCCGTGGTCGCCGTCGTGCCGATCGGCGGTCTGACCGACCTGGCTTCGGGGTCGGGCGCGGCCCTCGTCGCGGGCGCAGCGGGTCAACTCCCCAGCGTCGAGGACCTGCTGCGAGCCGCCCGCACGTGTCCCGGAACCGGGCCGGTCGTCGTGCTGCCCGGCCACCCCAATGTGGTTCCCACGGCCCGGCAGGCGGCTGCGCTGTCTCGCCAGGAAGGTGGCCGGGAACTGCTCGTCGTCACGGCTGCTGATCACCCGCTCGTGGTCCTGTCGTGCCTGGCGCTGGGCAGCGCCGACCTCGTCACGCTCACGGACGCGGCGGCGTCATGCCGCGCCGGCGAGGTCGTCGCAGCGGTCCGCGATGCCAACACGCCGGTCGGCGAGGTCCTCGCGGGCCAGCCCGTCGTCGTGGTCGGCGGCGACGTCGTCGCGATCGCCACCGACGTGTCACAGGGGCTGGCCAAGCTGCTGGCAGCGTTGGACGCCCCGTCCGCGGAGTTGGTCACGGTGGCCGTCGGCGCAGAGGCCGATGTGGACACGGTGCAGGTGATGATGGCAACGGCAGAGCATGCAGGTGAGGCCGAGATCGACGTGCTCGACGGCGGCCAGCGCCCCGCGTTGCTGCTGGTGGCGGTCGAGGAGTGATCCAGCCGGACGATCCCATCACGGCGATCCCGGGGCTCGGGGCGCAGACGGCCAAGGACCTGGCGGCGGCCTTCGACATCACGACCATCCGGCACCTGGTCGAGCACTACCCGAGGCGGCACCAGGATCTCGGCGAACGCATGAATCTCGAAGACGTCGAGATCGGCGAGTCCGCGACCCTCGTCGGCATCATCCGGTCGTGGAACCAGAAGCGCGTTCGCGGGGGAAAGCTGAAGATCTCGGAGGCGCTGGTCGACGCCGAGGCCGGCGGGCAGTTCCAGATCACGTTCTTCAACCAGCCATGGCGGGCACAGAAACTGCAGCCCGGTGTCCGCGTCGCCGCATCCGGCAAGGTCGAACGTTTCGGACGCCTGCTGAAGATCAGCAACCCGGAGTTGGAGGCTGTCGGCCCACGGGACGACGTGGCGCAGGGGCCCCGCCTGGTCCCGATCTACCCGGCCACGGACAAGTTGCCGTCGTGGAAGTTGGCGGCCTGGGTCGGGCAGGCCCTGGAGTTGCTGCCGCCCTGGGCGGAGCATCTGCCTGTGGAGATCCTCGACGGCGTCGACCTGGTCGGACTCGACGAGGCCTACCGCTGGATCCACCAGCCACCGGACCAGCCTTCGCTCAAGGCGGCGCGCCAGCGGCTGCGATACGACGAGTTGTTCACGCTCCAGATCGGGCTGCACATCCGCCGCCACCGCATGGAGCGCGACACCGTCGGGTTGGACAACCACCCCCGACCCGACGCTGTCGCACAGAAGTTCCTCGACTCGCTGCCCTTCGACCCGACCGGGGCACAGCAGCGGGCGTTCGAGGAGATCGGCGCAGACCTCGGGCGTGACCGCCCCATGCACCGCCTGCTGCAGGGCGACGTCGGATCGGGCAAGACCCTGGTCGCGGTCTGGACGATGTTGTGCGCCGTCGACAACGGTCGACAGGCCGCACTGATGGTCCCGACGGAAGTCCTCGCTGAACAGCACTACCGGACCCTGACGACGCTGCTGGCGCCGTTGGGCGTGAATGTCCTCGACGGGATCCGGGTGGAGTTGCTGACCTCGTCCACCACCGTCAAGCAGCGGCGCCGCATCCTGTCGGAGTTGCTGACCGGGCAGGTGGACGTCATCGTGGGGACCCACGCGCTGCTGGAGGAGGGCGTCCGGTTCGCGAAGCTTGGTGTGGTCGTCATCGACGAACAGCACCGCTTCGGCACCGGCCAGCGCATCAAGCTCAAGGAGAAGGGCACGACCGCCGGGGGACAGGCGGACCTGCTCTCGCCGGAGCGGGACTCGTTGCCCGACGTCCTGACCATGACCGCCACCCCGATCCCGCGGTCGATCGCCCTGACGGCCTACGGGGACCTCGACGTCACGACCCTCGACGAGCTGCCCCCGGGCCGCAAGCCGATCGTGACCCAGTTCATCCCCGACGGAGCACAGGAACAGCGCCGACCTCGACTGTGGGAGTTCGTGCGCAGCCAGGTCGCCGAGGGGCTGCAGGCGTACGTCGTGTGCCCGCTGGTCGAGTTCTCCGCGGAGCTGGACGCGGCCGACGCCACCAGCGTCCATGAGCACCTGCGCGACGTGGTGTTCCCAGAGCTGCAGGTCGGGCTCGTCCACGGACGGCTCAAGTCCGACGAGAAGGAGAGCGTCATGACGGCGTTCCGGGCGGGCACCGTGCAGGTCCTGGTCTCCACGACGGTCATCGAGGTCGGCGTCGACGTCCCGCAGGCCTCGGTCATGGTGATCGAGAACGCCGAACGTTTCGGGATCAGCCAGCTGCACCAGCTCCGCGGCCGCGTCGGCCGAGGCGCCGACAAGTCGTACTGCGTGCTGTTCGCCGGCCCGAACGTCACACCGGAGGGCCAGGAGCGACTGGAGGCCGTCGCGCAGACCACGGACGGCTTCCTGTTGGCGGAGACCGACCTGCAGATCCGGGGGGAGGGGCAGCTGTTCGGCGCACGCCAGTCTGGCCTTCCGGACCTCAAGTTGGTTCGGTTGCTCAAGCATCGCAGCCTCATCGAGGCCACGCGCAACCGGGCCCGCCGTCTGCTGGACGGCGATCCCGAGCTCGAGGAACCCCACCACCTCGCGCTGCGCGCAGAGGTCGACCGCCGGTTCGCCGGGCTCGACGACCTCGAGGCACTCGCCACCGGCTGAGCCAGACCACCACCGACCAAGGCACTGTTCGTGCGCGTCATCGCTGGCACCGCCCGCGGCCGAAAGCTCACGGCCCCACCCGGCCTGGCCGTGCGACCCACGGGTGACCGGGTCAAGGAAGCGCTGTTCTCCAGCCTCCAACCGAAGCTGCGTGACGCGATCGTGCTTGACCTGTTCGC
>CBDTZE010000069.1:0-8234 GCA_965364815.1 uncultured Nitriliruptoria bacterium
CACCTCATCGGGAGGTGTCCTCTGGGCCACCCCACCGCGCAGCGCCGAGGAGGCGGTACGAGTACGGAGGCCAACGCCCGAACGGGCACGGACATGCGTGAAGGCGCCCGAAGGTGGGCGCCTGTCCCGGCACGCTACCAGCGGCAGGCAGGGTGAGTCAGGACGCCGCGTGCGCTGGGCGAGGTGTCCGCCGGACAGCCCTACGCTTCACCACCTCCCCTGTCGCCCCCCCGCAGGACCAAACGTGCCCCAGCCCACCCCCGATTTCGCCCACGCCCACGAGGTCGACGACCTCGGCGAGCTGGACCCAGCGTGGAAGGGCATCCTCGTCGACTGGCTCGAGGTCGCCGGCACGCGGACGCGTCTGCTTCGCCGCGCTGCCGACGACGGCGTCGCGCCAGGCGCCCCGACCATCGTCTGCGTCCACGGCCTGGGCGGCTCCGCGACGAACTTCACGGAGACCATGGGGCCGCTGGCCGCTCTTGGTGACGTCATCGCCCTGGACCTCCCCGGCTTCGGTGAGTGCGCCCCGCAGCCCGACATCGCACCGAATCCGCAGGCCAACGCCCGGTTCCTGGCTGCCACCCTCGACGAACTGGCCTTGGGGCCGGTCGTGCTCGTCGGCAACTCCATGGGCGGGTTGATCTCGATGCTCGTGGCCGCCCGACGCCCCGACCTGGTCAAAGCCCTCGTGCTGCTGGGAGCGGCCCTGCCCGGCTATCTGCCGGCCGTCCGGATCAGCAAGGTCCAGGCCAAGAGCTTCGGTCCCCTGCTGGTTCCGGTCCTGGGCAAGAGGTGGATCCGGCGGCGCATGGAGCGCATGACCTGGCGCGAGCGCTACCTCGACACCGTGCTCAACCTGGTCGCCGACCCCGGGGCCGTCCCGGAGCGGACGATCACCATGGGCACGGCCAACCTGGCCCGCGAGGCCGACCTGCGTTGGCGGGGCCGATCATTCCTGCAGGCCACCGAAGGCCTGCTCAAGATGGTCAACCTGTCCGGCGCAAAGGCGACGATCCGCCAGATGCAGGCCGTTGAGGCACCCACGCTGTTCCTGCGAGGCGCCAGCGACCCCCTCGTCCTGCACGCCCCGACCGCCCTGGTGCGGCGACTGGACCTCGGTTGGACCGTCGAGGAACCGCCGAACGTCGGCCACCTCCCCCAACTGGAGGCTCCGGACCTCGTCGCCGACCACCTCCGGACGCTCCTGGCCCAGCAGGCCTGAGCCGGACGATCAGGCGACGCCGAGGAGTTCGCGGGTCCGTCGGCAGTCGTCCTGGATCTGGGCGACCAGGGGCTCGATGCCGTCGAACTTCACCTCGTCGCGGATCCGGTGCGTGAAGGCGATGCCAAGGTCGGTGCCGTACAGGTCCTCGTCGAAGTCCAGCAGGTGGGCCTCGATGCGCAGGTCCTTGCCGTCGAACGTGGGACGCCAGCCGATCGACACGGCCGCGGGGATTCGCTGGTTGCCGACGTGGGCCCACGCGGCATAGATCCCCGCCGGCGGCACGACCAGGCGCGGATCGGGGCGCAGGTTCGCGGTGGGGAAGCCCAGTTCGCGACCCAACTGGTCGCCCTTGACGACCACGCCCTCCAGCAGAAATGGGCGTCCCAGGAGGTCGGCGGCCTCGGTGACTTGCCCAAGCGCGACGGCCTCACGGATCCGCGTGGCGGAGACGACCTCGCCCTCGACCTCGTCAGCGACGAGGTCCTCGATCCAGACGTCGTAGCCGTGGGCCTGGCCCAACTGGCTGAGCAACTCCGGCGTCCCGGCCGCCTTGTGGCCGAACCGAAAGTTGGATCCGACCGCGACGTGCTGCGCCCCGAGCGCCTCGACCAGCACCGCCTTCACGAAGTCCTCGGGCGACATCCTCGCGACCTCGAGGGTGAACGGCAACAGCAGGACGCCGTCGACGTCGCACTCCTGGATCAGCGTCAACGCCCGGCGACGCGGGGTCATCAGCAGCGGCGGCGCCTTGTCCGGCCCCAGCACGTGCGCCGGGTCAGGGTCAAAGCTGAGGACCACGGGGCGCAGGTGGTGGGTCCGGGCCGCCCGCGACATCTTGCGGACCGCGGCCCGGTGGCCGGCGTGCACACCGTCGAACACCCCGATGGCCACGGCGGACGGGGCGTTGGGGACGTCCGCCAGCGTGCGCCAGGTCTGGCCGTGGTCGGGGCGGCTCACGTGGGGGTCACCAGGTCCTGCGGCTGCGCCAGCACGACCTCGGACCGGCCACGCTCGCCCTTGTCGGAGAAGATCGCCAGCAGGTTCCCGCCGTGCAGCAGTGCGTAGGGGCCTTCGACGCCCCGAGCCGGCTGCGGCTTGCCCTGGGTGATCTCCACGGCCTCGTCGTCGTCGACCTCGTAGCGAGGCATGCCGATGACGGAGCGAGGCAGGTCCAACAGCAGTTCGCCGATCCCATCTTCGCCGGCGTCCACGATCTGGTCGAGGGAGTACGCGTCGTCGACCGTGAACTGGCCATTGGCCGTGCGCCGCAGGGTGGTCAGGGAACCCCCGACACCGAGGTCCTCGCCCACGTCATGGGCGATCGTGCGGACGTAGGTCCCGGCAGAGCAGGTGACCATGAACGAGGCCTCCGCGCGCTCCCCCGGGACGAACTCGTCGAGGATGATCGAGTGGACCGTGATCCGCCGCGGTTCACGTTCGACGACCTCGCCACGGCGGGCCTTCTCATGCAGGCGCTCGCCGTCGATCTTGATCGCGGAGACCATCGGTGGGATCTGGTCGATCTCCCCGGTCTGGCGAGTCAGTGCCTCGCACACGGCGACCTCGGTCACGCCCGAGGCGTCGGCCTCGAACGTCGGGTCCCCGGCGGCGTCCTGGGTCCAGGTCGCGAGGCCCAACACCATCCGGGCCTCGTAGGTCTTCTGGCCAGCCTGCAGGAACCGGACCAACCGTGTGGCTCGGCCCATGCAGATGACCAGGACGCCGGTGGCATCGGGGTCCAGCGTCCCGGTGTGGCCCGCCTTGCGCTGCCCGGTGGCTCGGCGAACCACCGCCACGACGTCATGGGAGGTCATGCCCGCAGGCTTGTCCACGACCAGGACACCGTCGAGGTCGGGATTGCGCGACTTCGGTCGGCGACCCATCGGTCACTGGCCCTTGTTCAGGTTGCGCAGCAGTTCCTCGACCCTGGTCGAAGCCTCCTGCACCGGGTCGTGGACGAACTTGAGCGCCGGGGTCCGGCGCATGCGGACCTTGGCGCCCAGCATGCTGCGGAGGCGAGAGGACGCGGACTCCAGCCCCGCCCCGACCTCTTCGACGGTGGGCAGGTGGTCGCCGGCATCACGGTTGCGCTCACTGGTGATCAGGCCGGGGTCGACCACGCTGTAGAACACCGTGGCGTGGTCGTGGTCGGGGGTGACCTTGACCTCGGTGATCGTCACCATCGACAGGCGCGGGTCCGACACGTTCTCCCGGAGGATCGTCGAGATGGCCTCACGCACGAGGCCGTCGGTCCGCGGGTTGCTCTTCGCCATCGTCGCGGTCCTGTTCGCTCGGGGAACCGATCAGGACAGCGACGGTACGCCGATGGGTACGACGGCCGTCAGTCGGTCGGGTCGTCCACGAACAGTTGCTCGAGCCGTCCGGCCGCCGAGGGCTGGGAGTGGGCGGGGCTGCCGCCGAGGATGCCACTGACGTCACGGAAGGCATCACCGATCGACATGCCGTCGCCGCCGATCGTCACCTCACGGATGTTGTGGTCGTGGTTGGAGCCACGGACCTTGAGCACCGCGATGCCGCGACGGATCTGACCCATCACCTCGACGTAACGAAGCAGGATGATGGCATCGGTCAGGGTGGAGATGTGGGCGACCGTGATCGTGTCGCCGCCCATCAAGGTCGGCGTCGTGGCCGTGAACAGGCCAGTGATCTGGCGATTCTTCATGAGGCTGGTGATGCCCATGATGAACTGCCGGGTACCGCGCACGTTGGAGATGTGCTCCAGGGCGGTCAGCGAGTCGATCGCGACGCGGTTGGGCTTGAACTCGTCGATCGCGTTGCGCATGTCGACGAGGTGGTCCTCCAGCGAGGCGACCTCGGGGAAGGCCGAGATCACGCGCAGGTTGCCCGCCTCCTCCATGGCCTTGAAGTCGAAGCCCCAGCCGGCAGCGTTGCGGAACAGCTGCGCCCGCGACTCCTCGAAGGAGAACAGGAGCACGCGCTCACCAGCAAGCGCCCCACCCCCGATGAAGTGGGCACAGGTCAGGGTCTTGCCGGTACCGGTCGCCCCGGAGATGAGCGTGACGGAGTCACGCATGAAGCCGCCGCCGCACATGGCGTCGAGTTCCTCGTTGCCCGACGTCACGCGAATCTGGGTCGAACCCTCCTCGCGGTCGCCGCTCACCAGGGGCAGCACGATCAGCCCGGCACCGGCCTGGATCGTGTAGGGGAACTCACCCTTGCGGTGGTCGGTGCCGCGGTACTTGAGGATCTGGACCGTGCGGCGGACCTGTTCCTCATTGAGCACGTGGCGCAGGACGACGACGTCGTCGGCGACGAACTCCTCCACACCGTGGCGGGCGATCGGGCCGTACTCCTTCTCACGCTCTGCCGTGAGGATCGCGGTCACGCCCAGTTCGATCAGCGCGTGGGCCAGCCGGCGCATCTCACGACGGACCTTGCTGGCATCGGGGAACTCGGAGAAGATCGCGCCGATGGAGTCCACGGCGATGCGTTTGGCACCGGTCCGCTTGACCACGCCTTCGATGCGCGCGATGAGTCCGGAGAAGTCCCAGTCACCGACGACCACGGTGTCAGGGTCGGCGCCCGGGGTCGCATCCACGAAGTGCCACAGGCCGTCCGCCTCCCAGGAGGCGATGTCCCAGCCCATGGTGACGAGGTTGCGCCGCAGCTCGTCGGGGCGCTCCTCGAACGTGACGAAGATCACCGGCTCGCCGAGACCCAGCACGCCACCGGCGAGGAACTGGGCCGCGAAGATGGTCTTGCCCGAACCGGCCGAACCGGCGACGAGTGTCGTGCGACCGACCGGCATGCCGCCACGGCTGATCTCGTCGAATCCGGGAATGCCCGTGGGCACCTTGACGATGGGTTGCGTTGTCACGAGTCTTCCCCGTTGGCGTCTGTTCGGAGGTCGCCCAAGGCCTGGGACCAGGTCACTCCCATGACCTCGGCCAGCCGGGCAGCGCTGTCAGGAATGCCGATGAGTCGGCGTTGCGGCAGCGGCAGTTGGCGAATGAGGCACGGGGTCGCCAGGACCCGATGCTTGTCGCCGAGCTCAGGCTCACGTCGGACGTCCACGACCTGCAGGTCGAAGTCGTCGCCATGGGCGTCGACGAGGTAGGCCCGCAGCCTGATTTCGGCCCGCGCCCCGAGTGCGTTGTCCCCGATGAACAACAAGTACCTGGCCTGGCTCACATGGCTCCCGACGGCACGCTGGAACGGTCACGATACGCGCGAGCGAGGTAGCCGAGCACCTCAATGACCAGCATTGTCGATTCTTCTCGTGCGACGCTGACCAGCGCGTCTGGCTGGTTGCGTGTCATCTGGCCAAGCACACGCGCCTGCAGGGCGATGCAGTCCCGCGGGTCGGCGTTCATCGACGCGAGGTCGCGGGCCAGGCCGATCACCTCGGCGCGTGTGTCACGCGTCACTTGGTACGCGCGCTGCTCGAGGCAGGCCAGCAGCACCGCGCGATACCGGTCGGACAGGGCGTGGAACTGCTCGGGCGCCGCTTCCGCAAGGGTCTGGTTGCCTGCCAGCCGCGACGTGACCGTCGCGATCTGACTTGCTCGTTCACCCATTTCCTCGAGGGCGACCTCGGGCTGCTCCAGGATGATGCCCAGCATCTCTGCGAGGTGTGGGGGCAAACCATCGACGGCGTGGACCAGGGGGCGGGTCGTGCCGGAGGCATCGTCCAGGGTCACGGCCACGGCCGTCGGGGCGACCTTGTGAAGCTCGGCGAGCATCCGGTCGACCTCTCCCTGAGATGTGGCACCGGAGATCAGCAGCGCCTCAACCCCGGAATCACGCACGAGGGTGCGGATCGCCGCAACCGCGTTGAGGAAGTCCTGGGGCGACGTCTTGACGACGTCCGTTGCCCGGAGGGTGGGGATCACTGCTGGGGTGGTCATGCGAGGCCTCAATGCGGGGGCTTGCTGAACCGGAAGGGACCGAAGGGGTCCGATGCGCCGAACCGAGGTCGACGCACTTCCAAGCTAGGACCCCGGCCCCTGGTGGAGAAGGGCACAGGTAGACCCACGGCCCACCCGGGCTCGGCGAGGCCATTCGCCGCCCGACTCGCCCCCGCAGCGGACACTTCGACCGGAATCCGTGGCCCGTCCTGCGCCCTTTTCGGACGGATCGACCCACCCTGAAAGCCCGAATTCTGGACTTCCGGGGTGTTTTTCGGAATCAGCCCGAAACGACGTCCCAACCTGGCGGCAAACCGTCGTCGTCCGCGTCAAAGAGGTCCACGATGGCGGACCGACCCGTCACCACGACCCTCGGGTCCCGTTCGACCAGCGCCACGACCCGGTCCAGCACCCGGTCGATGCCGTCCTCGGACGAGGCCGCGACGGCCACACCGAGGGCCGCCCGTTGCCAGTTGTCCTGCCAGCCGACCTCGGCCACGGAGCAGCCGAGTTCCTCGACCAGCCTGGCCTTGGCCGAGCGCAGTCGCTGGCGCTTGTCCTTGAGGCTCTGGCAGTCCGCCAGCAGCAGCAGGTAGTGGCCCACCCCGAACCAGGTCCGGTTGAGCTCTTCGCGGTTCGTCATGAGGGCCACCGTAGGCGCCGCAAACGACGAGAGCCGCCCCGTGAAGGGCGGCTCTCGTGGTGTGCTGTGTGCTGGACCGGATCGGCTCAGTACTTCGAGACTTCGATCTCCTCGTAGACCTCGAAGACGTCGCCTTCCTTGATGTCCTGGAACTTGTTCAGGCCGACACCACAGTCGAAGCCCTCGCGGACCTCGTTGACGTCGTCCTTGAAGCGGCGCAGGGAGCTGAGGGTGTCCTCGGCGATGACGACACCCTCACGGATGACGCGGACGCCGGCGGAGCGCTTGAGGACACCACTGGTGACCATGCAACCGAACACGAAGCCGATCTTCGGGGCCTTGAAGACCTCGCGGACCTCGGCCTCGCCGACGACCTTCTCCTGGATCTCGGGAGCGACCATGCCCTTGACGGCACGCTCGATGTCCTCGATCGCCTCGTAGATGATCTTGTAGAGCCGCACGTCGATGCCGGTGCGGTCGATCTCCTCGCGAGCCTTCGCGCCCGGACGGACGTTGAAGCCGACGATGATGGCGTCGGAGACCTGGGCAAGGCCCACGTCCGACTCCGTGATCGCACCCACGCTCTTGCCGACGACGCGAATGCGCACCTCGTCGAGCTGGAGCTTGAGCAACGCATCCTGCAACGCCTCGGCCGAACCGGAGACGTCGGCCTTGATGATGACGTTCAGGACGGCCTTCTCGCCCTCGGCGACCTTCTCTGTCAGGTCCTCGAGGGTCATCGGGCGCATCTGCTCGGCGAGCTCCTTGCGGCGCTCACGCGACGAACGGCGCTCGGCCACGTCGCGGGCGAACCGCTCCGCGTCGACGACGCGGAACTCGTCGCCTGCCTCGGGCACGTCGTTGAGTCCGATGACCTGGACGGGGCGACCGGGACCGGCCTCCTCGACCGCGACGCCGTGCTCGTCGAACATGTTGCGGATCTTGCCGTCGGCGGTGCCGGCGACAAGGATGTCCGCCCGGCGCAGCGTGCCGTGCTGGACCAGGACGGTGGCAACGGGGCCGCGTCCCTTGTCCAGGTGGGCCTCGATGACTCGACCACGCGCGTCCTTGGCGGGGTTGGCCGCCAGTTCGAGCAGGTCAGCCTGCAGCAGGACGGTCTCGAGCAGGTCGTCGAGACCGGTGCCGGCCTTGGCCGACACGGGAACCGCGGGGACCTCGCCGCCGTACTCCTCGATCACGATCTCGTGCTCGGTGAGTTGCTGCTTGACCTTGTCGGGGTTCGCCTCTTCGAGGTCCATCTTGTTGATGGCCACCACGATCGGGACGTTCGCCGCCTTGGCGTGCTGGATGGCTTCAACGGTCTGCGGCATGACGCCGTCGTTGGCAGCCACCACCAGGATGATGATGTCGGTGACATCGGCTCCACGGGCACGCATGGCGGTGAACGCCGCGTGGCCCGGGGGGTCGATGAACGTGATCCAACGATCGTTCTTGGTGATCTGGTACGCGCCGA
>CBDTZE010000070.1:0-8201 GCA_965364815.1 uncultured Nitriliruptoria bacterium
GACTGCCCGATCCGCGCCCGCTGCACCTGGGCATCGACCGACTTCTCCGGTGTCGACCCAGCCGAGGGCAGCGCGGGAACGTCGGGGCGGCAGTCGAAGTTCGACGGATCGGATCGCCAGGGGCGAGGCCAGCTGGTCGACGCGCTGCGCGCCGGTCCGGTCCCCGCGACCGAACTGCACCTGGTGATGGGGTGGCCACAGGACCCGGAGCGGGCCCAGCGCGTCGCCGCGACCGTCGTCGCTGACGGCCTGGCCGAACACGACGGCGATCGACTGGCGTTGCCCGCATGAGCGACCACGACTCGGCTCGCCTTCGCAGCGTTCCGCCACTGGGCGAGGACACCTGGGTTCCGCCCGTGACGCAGCGGTTCGTCGAACGCCTGCGCCGCGCCCGACGCCCCGTCCCGTTCGACCGGTCCTGGGACCTCGTGCGGTCAGGATCCGCGCCGCCCATGCCGACCAATGTCCGCCCGCCGGCGGTGCTGGACAGTCGGATGCGGCTGCGCGCTGCCTACCTGGCGGTCCCGGTCCTCGCGAACCTGCACGCCCTGGTGCCCGACGTCCAGGTCGAGGGGGCCTCGGTCGAGATCTCGGAGCATCTCGACGGTGACTACTGGCCCGATGAGCGCCTGATCCGGGTCGAGTGCCATCACCCGGTGGACGTCATCGCCTTCACCCTGCTGCACGAGTTCGGTCACGCCGTCGACCACCTGCTGCTCGATGACCGCGACCGCGCCTCGCTCGGGCACGAGCAGGGCGTCGTCGGCTGGCGAGAACGTCAACTGGACTGGGAGGGCCGGGGCGAAGAGTGGTTCGCCGATTCGTTCGCGCACTGGTGGTGGCCCGGACGCATGGAGCCGCATCGGCCGACCTGGCGCATGACCGTCCCACCGTTGGCGGCCGGCATCGCGGGGCGCGCGTTCGACCTCGGAGTCCTGGCACAGCGCCGCAACCGCGCCTGACCTGTCGCCGTCAGGTCAAGCGGGCCGTTACGCTGGGCTGAAACCCCCGCTGGGGCACCGCAGAGTCGTTCCGGCGGCCGTGGCGCCCTGCGCGCCGGAACGAGCACGACAGGGGCCCACCAGTGGTCGAGCGCGACAAGGCCGTCCTGGAAGCCCTCGCGAGGCTTGCGCCGGGCACGGACATGCGTCACGGGGTCGAGCGTGTCATCGGTGCTCGCCGCGGTGCCCTGATCGTCGTGGGCTGGTCCGCCGAGGTCGAGTCGATCGTGTCGGGTGGCTTCATCATCGACACCCACCTGACGGCGCAGCGTCTCTCGGAGCTCGCCAAGATGGACGGCGCGATCGTCCTCGACGACGACGGCACCCGCATCCTGCGCGCCAACGTCCACCTCGTCCCGGACCCGGCGATCACGACCACGGAGACCGGCACCCGGCACCGCAGCGCGGAACGCGTCGCGAAGCAGACCGGCCTGCCCGTCATCTCCGTGTCGGAGTCGATGCGGATGGTCACGCTCTACGTGGGTGACCGGCGCCGCTCCCTCGAGGAGGTCGGCCCGCTGTTGCAGAAGGCGAACCAGGCGCTGCAGACCCTCGAGCGTTACCGCAACCGACTCGACGAGGTCACCAACGTCCTGAGCGTCCGCGAGGTCGAGGACGCCGTGACCCTGCGCGACGTGTTGATCGTCCTGCAGCGTGTCGAGATGCTTCGGCGCATCGCCGAAGAGGTGGAGGAGTACGTCGCCGAGCTTGGTTCCGAGGGCCGCCTGATCCGGCTGCAGCTCGAAGAGCTCATGGCCGACATCCCCTTCTGGCGCGAGCTGCTGGTCGAGGACTACATGGCCGACCGGCGCCGCAAGGTCTCGACGCCGCTGCGTGAACTGGACCGCCTCCCGGCCGACGACCTGCTCACGCTCGCCCCGATCGGCATCGCCATGGGGTACGAGGACGACGCGGATCTCGACCGGCCGCTGGACTCCCGTGGGTTGCGGCTGCTGTCGCGCCTGCCGCGGGTTCCCGACGGCGTCACGCGCAAGCTCGTCACGCACTTCGGCACGCTTGCCCGGCTGCTCGACGCGGGTGTCGAGGACCTCACGGAGGTCGAGGGTGTCGGCGAGACCCGCGCGAAGTTCATCCGCGACGGCCTGCGTCGCCTGGCCGAGGCGAACCGGGTCAACCGGCTGCTCTGAGCCCGCCGCGGCGCCCCGGTCACGTTCTCCACAGCCCTGGTGACCAAGCTGCGCGGCCTGAGGCCGCTGGTATCTTTGGGGATGCTGCGGTCGCGGGACCGCGCACGGGAGCCCTGCAGATGGCCTATCGCGTCGGCGACACTGTCGTCTATCCACACCACGGCGCAGCGGTCATCGAGAGGACGGAAGAACGCGTCCTCAAGGGCGTGAAGGGTGAGTACCTCGTGCTCCGCCTCACGTACGGCGACCTGACGCTGATGGTCCCCAGCGACGGCTGTGATGACGTCGGCATCCGTCCCGTCGTCTCCAAGGCTGAGGTCGAAGAGGTCATGGCGATCCTGCGTTCGCCGGAGGGCAAGGCGCCCGCCAACTGGTCGCGCCGCTTCAAGGCCAACCTCGAGAAGCTCCGTTCCGGTGACATCTTCGAAGTGGCGGAGGTCGTTCGCAACCTCGCCACGCGGGAGAAGGACGGAGGCCTGTCCGCAGGTGAGAAGCGCATGCTCACCAAGGCCAAGCAGCTCCTGCTGTCGGAACTCGCCGTCGCCCTGAAGAAGGACGAGGAGAAGGCCGAGGCCATGATCGACAGCGTCCTCGCTGAGGCCCACGCCTAGGCTCTTTCTCGGAGACAACTTCGGGGAACGCGATGGCGGACGACAAGGGCGGGGCGAGGACGACGCTCGTCGTCGAAGCCCTGCGCCTGGCCATCGTCGGGCTGGCCACCGCCGTCGGCTACGCGATCGGACCGACGGTCGCTGAACTGTTCCACGCCGAGGATGCGGAACGCACCCGCTTCGTGACGTCGCTGCTGGGCACGCTGTTCGGTTACGTCGCCGGCGGGCTCTTCGGCCGTGGCATCGTTCGTGGCGTGGACGCCGCGGAGAAACGCCTGGCCCAGGTCGAGGCATCCGTGCTCATCGCCGGGGTCCTCGGCGGGGCGTTGACGGCGACGCTGTCCTTCGCACTGTTGTGGCCGGTCCTGTTGCTGCCCAAGCGCACCATCACGATCCCCGCGGCCGTGCTGGTGGTGCTGGCCATGGCCTATGCCGGCGGTCGCCTGGGGGCGGCCCGCGGCGGTGACCTGGCCCGGTTCGTTGGTGTCCGTGGCCGCGTCGAGGTCCGCACGCCCAGCCGAGGCGGGGGCAGCAAGGTCGTGGACACCTCGGCGCTGGTCGACAGCCGGATGCTGGAGGTCGCCCGCGCCGGGTTCGTGGACGGCACGCTCGTCGTGCCCACGTTCGTCGTCTACGAACTGCAGGGTCTGGCGGACTCGGAGGACCCGCGTCGTCGGGCCAAGGGCCGCCGCGGCCTGGACGTGCTGCAGGCACTGCAGGACGACGGCCTGCTGGCGGTCGAGGTCACCGACGACCAGGTGCCGTTGGTGCAGGAAGTCGATGCGAAGTTGGTCGAGCTGGCAAGGAAGCGTGGCGCCTCGCTGATCACGGTCGACGCCAACCTCGCGCGCGTCGCCGAGGTGACGGGCATCCGCGTCCTGTCGCTGCATCGCCTGGCGCAGTCGCTGCGCCCCGTGGTCCAGCCGGGCGACCGGGTGGAGGTCACGATCGTCAAGGAAGGCCGCGAGCCACTGCAGGGTGTCGGCTACCTCGAGGACGGCACCATGGTCGTGGTCGAACGGGCCGGCGCGGAGTTGGGCGCCGTCGTGCCTGCCGACGTCACCAGCGTCACGCAGAACCGCAACGGGCGGATGCTCTTCGCTGCACGGGCCGAGTGATGACACCGGCGCGCGTGGTGGCAGTCGTCGTTGCGGCCGGGATGGGTGTCCGCCTTGGACGCGAGGAGCCCAAGGCCCTGACGCCACTGGGTGGCCGGGCCCTGGTGTCGCATGCCGTGGAACGTCTGCGGGCGGGCGGCGTCGACGCCGTCGTTGTCGTGCACACGCCGGGCCACCTCGAAGCCTTCCGTTCCGCTCTTGACGAAACGGCCGTCGACGCCTGGGTGGCCGGTGGCGCGGAGCGGACCGAATCCGTGCGCAACGGGTGCCGGTTGGCCATCGAGGAACTGGGCGCGCAGGTCGTGGCGATCCACGACGCGGCGCGGGCGCTGATCCCACCGGCCGTCGTGCGCGCCACCCTCGACGCACTCGTCGAGGCCGACGTGATCGGGGCGGCGCCGGGCCTGCCCGTGCCCGACACGCTCAAGCGCGTGGACGCAGACGAGGATGTGCAGGCGACCGTGGACCGCGCCAGCACCTGGGCCGTGCACACGCCCCAGGCCTTCCTTGCGCCCGTGTTCTCCGACGTCCTCGACTGGGCGGAACAGTTGGGCCTGGGCGGGGCGACCGACGACCTCGGCTTGGTCGAGGCAGCCAAGGGCGCGGGCGTGGTCCACGGCCGGCTGCGACTGGTTCGCTCCGACCCCCTGGCGGGCAAGATCACCTGGCCCGCCGACCTCGCCCACGCCGAGCGCCTGCTTGCGGCCGGCCTGGCATCCCTCGACGCGTCGGAGACCTCATGACGATCCGGATCGGCTCCGGCCTCGACGTCCACGCCTTCGAGGGTGGCGAGGCTCGCCCGCTGGTCCTCGGTGGCGTGACCGTCCGCACGGACGGCGGCCTCGCCGGGCACTCGGATGCGGATGTCGTGGCCCATGCGGTTGCCGACGCGCTGCTGGGCGCGGCCGCGATGGGCGACCTCGGCTCCCGGTTCGGGGTCGACAAGCCCGAGGTCGCGGACGCCAACTCGATGGAGTTGCTTGCCGCCGTGGTCAAGGACCTGCTGGAAGCCGGCTGGCGCCCCGCCAACGTCGACGTGACGGTGGTTGCGCAGGCGCCCCGACTGGCCCACCACCGGGACACGATGCGTGGCCACCTCGGCCGCGTCCTGCTCCTGGACATCGGGGCGGTGTCGGTGAAGTTCACGACGACCGACCGCCTGGGCACGTTCGGCCGCGGCGAGGGTGTGGGCTGCTGGGCCGTCGTGACGATCACCGACCACGACGGCGACCTCCTCGACGACGAGTGAGCCGTGGCGGGCCTACCCTCACGGCTTCCCCGCCACCCGTGAGTCCGGCATGTCCCTGCGCCTGTACGACACCCTCCGCCGCGAGAAGGTCGACTTCGAACCGCGCGAGCCGGGCAAGGCGTCGATGTACGTCTGCGGCCCGACGGTGCAGTCCGACCCGCACATCGGTCACGGACGTTCGCAGGTCGTGTTCGACACCCTGCGCCGGTGGCTGTCGCACTCGGGGTACGAGACCACGTTCGTCGGCAACATCACGGACGTCGACGACAAGATCATCCTGCGTGCCATCCGGGAGCGCTCGACCTTCAGCCGCGTGGCGACCAAGTACACGCGCCTGTGGAACGAGACCATGGGCGCCCTGCACATCCTGCCGCCGGACGTGCTCCCGACGGCGACGGGCCACATCCTCGAGATGCAGGCGATGATCCAGCAACTGGTCGACCAGGACAAGGCCTACGCCCGCGAGGGCAACGTGCTCTTCCGCGTCCGGTCGTTCGCCGACTACGGCAAGCTCTCCGGTCGCCGCATCGACGACATGCAGACCGGCGAGGACCTGGTCGGGTCGGACATGAAGGATGACCCGCTCGACTTCGCGATGTGGAAGGCCGCCAAGCCCAACGAGCCGTCCTGGCCCTCGCCCTGGGGCGAGGGACGTCCGGGCTGGCACATCGAGTGCTCCGCGATGGCGGCCAAGCACCTCGGCGCCGGCTTCGACATCCACGGCGGTGGGCTGGACCTGGTCTTCCCGCATCACGAGAACGAGGTCACGCAGTTCGAGGCCGCCACGGGTGAGACCTACGCGACGCACTGGGTCCACAACGGCATGGTCACGATGGGTGACGAGAAGATGTCGAAGTCCATCGGCAATGTCGTGACGTTGCGCGACGCCATCGAGAAGTGGGGCGCCGGTCCGCTGCGCCTCTGGTACCTGTCGGCCCACCACCGTTCGCCGCTGGTCTTCGAGCCCGACCCCCTGGCCGATGCCGTCGCCACGTTCGAGCGTTTCGCGACCTTCCTGGTGACCTCGACCGCGACCCTGCGCTCCCGCGCCGAGGACTTCGGTCTGTTGCTGGAGCCGTTCCCGCTTGCGGACGGTGAGAACGCCGTGAAGGCTGACGCAGCGGCAGCCGCGCCGTTCGTGGACCGCTTCACCGCCGCCATGGACGACGACCTCAACGCGCCCCGCGCCGTGGCCGCTCTCCACGAGTTGGTGGCGGAGGGCTTCGAGCAACTCAAGAAGGTCGACGCCGGCGACCGCGACGCTGCTGCTGCCGCGTTGGGGATCGGCGAGGCAGTGATCGACCTGTGTGACGACGTGCTGGGACTTGGCCTGGAGGCCGCTGTGGCAGACACCTGGGCCGACGCGGAGCGCATCGCGCCCGTGGTCGGCGACCTGCTGGTGCGACGTGCCGAGGCCCGCGAGGCCAAGGACTGGGGCACGGCCGACGCCGTGCGCGACCAGATCGCCGCGCTGGGCGTCGTGGTCGAGGACCGACCGACCGGCTCGCGCTGGTACGTCGACCCCGCGTCGCGCGCCGCCGCGTCTTCCGCATCGCTGCGGGCGTGAGCGGGCGCGGCGGGTCCAAGCCCGGCAGTGGTTCGAAGGGTGGCGGCCACAAGGGCGGCAGCCACAAGGGCGGCGAAGGGCAGAAGCCCAGCACGAAGCGCGTGTCGTCGTCGAAGCCCTCGCGCCGCGACGACCAGCGCATCGTCGTGGGCCTGCACCCGGTCCGTGAGGCGCTGCGTGCTGGCCTCAACCTCATCGAGGTCCTGA
The DNA here is from genome assembly GCA_965364815.1 of uncultured Nitriliruptoria bacterium. Classification (GTDB taxonomy): domain Bacteria; phylum Actinomycetota; class Nitriliruptoria; order Nitriliruptorales; family Nitriliruptoraceae; genus CBDTZE01. The sequence continues at coordinate 6,902 of CBDTZE010000070.1, forward strand.
TCGACAAGGACCGCGAGCACTCCGAGGTCGCGGACGAGATCGCGGTGTTGGCCAAGGCCGCCGCGGTGTCAATGGTCGAGGTTGAACGCAGTCGGATCGACCAGATCGCCGAGGGCATGGTCCACCAGGGCGTCGTCGCTCGCGGTGGACCCTTCCCCTACGCAGAGTTGTCGGACTGCAAGCGCGTGGCGCGAGGCCGCGGTGAGCCGCTCTTCCTCGTCGCCCTCGACTCCGTGACTGACCCGCACAACCTCGGCGCCATCGCCAGGTCGGCCGAGGGTTTCGGTGCACACGGCCTGCTCGTGCCCTCACGACGTGCTGCGGGCGTCACGCCCGTGGTCGAGAAAGCGGCCGCCGGCGCACTTGCGCACCTGCCGATCGTGCGGGTGACGAACCTCGTGAACACCCTCCGCGCGCTCAAAGAAGAGAATGTGTGGGTTGTTGGGCTCGATTCCAACGATTCAGAACCCATCGCCGACTGCCAACTGCTCACCGAGCCGATTGTCCTCGTGGTTGGCAGTGAAGGCAAAGGACTAGGCAGTTTGACCCAGATAACCTGTGATGCGTTGGTCAGATTGCCAATGCGCGGGAGGGTTGGGTCCTTCAACGCATCGGTCGCCGCGGCCGTCGCCTGCCATGAGGTGATGCGACGACGTGACGTACTCCAGGTGGACGCAACGCCGTAACCGACGTGACATCCGCTCGTTGTTCTGTCCGACACCGCAACGCCGACACGGGCAAGCGGAACTGGGAGCACGGCATGATCCGTACGGGAGCCGCCAAGGCCATCAAGCACCGCTTCGGTGTTGACGTGATGGAGCTCGGGGACGAAGCTCTCGTCGATCGTGTCCACAATGGTGATGACCGCGCCCAGGCCGTCCTCCTGGACCGCTACCGCCGCTTCGCCCGGGCCAAGGCCCGCTCGTACTTCCTCGTCGGCGGCGACCGTGAGGACATCATCCAGGAAGGGATGATCGGCCTCTACAAGGCCATCCGCGACTACGACGGCAGCCACGGCGCCTCGTTCCGCTCCTTCGCCGAACTCTGCATCACGCGCCAGGTCCTCACCGCGATCAAGACGGCCACGCGTCAGAAGCACACGCCCCTGAACTCCTACGTCTCCTTCGACCGCCCCAAGGGCGACGACCCCTCGCAGACCGTCGGCGACACGCTGGCCGTCGAGGACGGCGCGGACCCGCTCCAGCAGCTGGTCGCCCAGGACGAGGTCGGCCGCCTGCGCCAGATCTTCTCCGAGATCCTCTCCGAGCTCGAGTCCGACGTCCTTCGCCTCTACGTCGAG
>CBDTZE010000071.1:0-8175 GCA_965364815.1 uncultured Nitriliruptoria bacterium
GAGGTTGCGCCACAGGATCTCGAAGATGTACTCGAAGACGGATTCGAGGATCCACGCCATCGCGGAGATCCCCGCCAGCAACCAGAGTTGCTGACGCAGCGACTCGATGCCGAACCACGTCCCGACCAGCGATCCCTCGCCCCGCACGACGATGTCGACCGCCATGCCGATCAGGAACGGCGGGGCCAGGTCGAACAACTTGTTCAGGACGGACGCGGTCGAGGCAGCGATGATCCGCGGCCGGTGGGCTTCGGCGTGACGCCAGAGCGCGCGCAGCGGCGGCTCGTCGATCGTTGGCACGTGCTCGGGGGTGGCATCCATGCCACGGACGCTAGCCCCGCTGCTGCGGGCCCAAGCGGTCCAACCCCCGCCGTCTGGCTCAGCCCTTCTGCGCTCCGGGCCAGGCCGTGAAGGAGGTCGTGGCCAGGGTCGCGATGTCGTGACGGGCCAACCCGGCGAACGAGATCGTGTAGGCGTTGGAGCCGACGATGAACGTCCGACGGATCTGCCCCTGCCACGGCTGGTCACGGGTCTCGTTCTGGTGGGTCAGCGCGCCGCGTCGGGACATGGTCCGACTGGCGTCGTCGACGTGCATCACCAGGGCCTGCTCGGTCTGTTGCTGGCCGTACTGCGACATCGGGATGAAGGCGTCGTCCGTGGTCGCCCAGTGCAGGAACGCCTTGTGGTCGTTGCCGACCGGCGAGTACGCATCGGGGATGTTGAGGCGCGACACCCGGGTCGGCTTCGTCCGGTCGGCGATGTCGTACAGCGCGATCATCGCGCCGATGGTCTGACCCTCGTCGGTGGCATCGACGCCGACGCCCATGATCAGGTCGTCGCCGACCCGGTGCAGGTACTGGGCGAAGCCGGTGTCCTTCAGTTCGCCCGTGACCTTCGGCGCCAGTGGGTCGGACAGGTCGATCAGGTACAGCGGGTCGACCTGGCGGAACGTGACCACCAGTCCGAGGTCCCCGAGGAAGCGCACCGACTGGATGCGCTCACCCAGGCCGAGGCCACCGACCCGGCTGATCTCGACGAGCTTGCCCTCGCCCTCGGCCAGCACGGCGACGAAGGATTCCGTCTGCTCCTGGTCGTTGCGCCACGGCGGCTGCTTGGTCGCGGCCACCCGGATCGTCTCGCCGAACTCCGAGAGCGAGAACTGGTTCAGGACGAACCCGTCGACACTCCCCGACCCGGTGTAGGCGACGTCGGTCGGTGAGGTGATGTCGAACGCGTGCAGTTCGGTGGACGCGACGGAGTCGAGGTTCTCGTCCTCGAAGGTCTCGCCCCAGCGCCCCGTGGTCACGACCAGGCGCTTGGTCGAGGCGTAGACGTTCTGGCCCTGGGCGACGACGGTCGCGGCAGCCCCCGGCTTCGAGGCCGTGCGGGTGTCGTACGTCACGACGGTGATCCCGTCGAAGCCGGACCACGCCGGCGGCTGATGGACCTGCGAGCACTCGACCAGCAACTGCCCGGCGGACCCGGACTTCGCGGTCCACGACGGGAGCCAGTTCTGGAGCGTCGAGGTCTTGACGACCCCGCGGTTGTGCTCCAACGCGCGGTCGTGGGCCTCCTGCGAGCCGTCCTGCGGATAGGTGAAGTCGAGGTCGTGCGGCCCGGACTCGACGACGATGCGGGCGACGCCGTCCACCATGCGAGCGCTGCGGTACCAGCCGTCCATCTCGAAGGTGGAGAGCTCCACCGCCGCGTCGGGTGCCGTCACGTCCCAGCGCGTCACGGTCGTGGTCACACGCGTCGGCTGGCTCTGCGGGGCGAAGTCGCCTTCGCGAGCAGGCTGCGCGAACCACATCGGGAAGTTGTTGGAACGCAGTGCCGTGAGGACGCCACCGGTCAGCAACAGCTCGGTGGTGCCGAAGCCGTCGAGTTGGATGGAGCTGGCCAGTCGTGGTGTCAGCCCGGTCAGGTCGACCAGGTCGATCCGGTCACCGTTGACGACGGCGAGGATGCGGCCGTCGGTCTTGAGGATGTCCGGCTCGTCGACGCCCGTCTCCTGGTTGTTGGTCGTCGAGACCTCGTCACCCGAGGATGCCGACCCGCCATCGGCCTCGGCAGAAGGCGCGGCAACCGGCATCGGCTCGCCGGCGCGGTCCTCCGTGACGAAGGGCCCGCCGCCGTACCAGTACCCCAGCCCGTACGCGGTGACGCGCTCCAGCGCATTGGTCCGGTACCAGTCGACCAACTCGGCGCAGTCGGCGAAGCGAGTGAGCGCGGCGCGGCGCTGCAGGGTCCGGTCCGGACCACAGGCCTGGCCGTCGAGGTCGTCGAGGTACTCGCGCACCGCCCCGGAGACGAGGGTGCCGTCACCGACGATCGTGATGTCGACCTCCGGCTCGCCACAACGGGCGACCATGCGGCGGGTGGCCGGCGTGACCTTGGCGATGGTGCTCAGGACCGGTGCGTCGTTGTCGGCGGCGAGTCCGGCAGCGGCCAGACCGAAGGCCCAGCCACGATCCTGCTTGGCGTCGATGACCGTGAAGCGTCGAGCGCCGAAGTTCTTGGTGCCCCAGAGTTCGGTGGCGACCGCGACCGCCGTCGAGGTGCGGTCGGCCCCGCTGTGCCGCTGTGCCCCGGGCGACGCCTTGAACACGGCAGCAGAGAGCGCAGCGGTGCCGCCGAGGAGGTGGGTCTCCTTCGTGCCGTCCTGTGTCAGCCACGTGGCGACGCGGCTGTCCATTGCGGCGGTGTCGGTGAGCAGGATCGGCCAGTTGCGGTCCGAGGCGAAGGCCCCGCCGGCGACGCTGTCCGCCCAGGCCGAACCGGGGCTGCCCTTGAGCCCGCGGGCCCTGGCGAGCAGCACGGGGCTGGCGCCATGGATCCGTCGCACCTGACGCGCGATCTCGATCGAGGTCCCGATGCGGTCGGTGCCGCGCAACCGGACGACCTCGTGCCCGCGACGACGCAGGTCCTGGACCACGGCCTCGGAGATCGCGGCGGTCCCGCCGACGACGTAGACGCGAAGGGTCGAGCCGAGGGCGGCGAGGTGCTGGGCCGTCTCCGGGGTGAGTGCGTCAGTGGCCGTGAACAACAGGGGGCCGTCCCCGGTCAGGCCGGTCGCGGAGAGCGAGTCCGCGAAGTCGTCGTCGCGTGCAAGCACGACGTGCCGGGGCGCCGGGCTCCCGGCCTGCAGGAACCGCAACCGCGACACCTCGACCGCCACCCCCACCGGGTCGGTGTCGTCCACCCGCGTCGAGATGGTCGTGTCCGCCGCGGCCGGCCCACTGGTCGCGACCGCCACGGGCACGACCATGGCCGCGGAGATGGCGAACGTGGTCAAACGGCGCAGGCGCATGGCGTCTCCCCAGACAAGGTGAACCGTCTGACGCCCTCATGAGCGACCCGGTTCCCCACCAGCCTAAGACCCGGCCGACCGGCCGTCGAGTGCCGTCAGCCCGGGAGGGCCGTCCGGACGTGCTCGACGATGGCGCGGAAGGCGGCACCGCGGTGGCTGCGGGCGTTCTTCTCCTCGGCGGAGAGCTGCGCATTGCTGCGGGTCTCGCCGTCGGTCACGAACCAGGGGTCGTACCCGAAGCCGCCCTCACCACCCGGTGCATGGGCAATCCGACCTTCCATCGTTCCCCGCACGACCCACTCGCGGCCGTCCGGCAGGACCAAGGCTGCTGCGCAGACGAACCGGGCGGTCCGCTGCTCGTCCGGCACGTCGGCCAACTCCCGGACCAAGCGGTCGTTGTTGGCGCCGTCGACCACCGGGCGCTCTCCCGACACCCCAGCCCAACGCGCGGAGAAGACCCCGGGCGCCCCGCCCAACGCGTCGACCTCCAGGCCGGAGTCGTCGGCGAGGGCCGGCAGGCCGGACCCGGCGCACGCGGCACGAGCCTTGATGAGGGCGTTGGCCTCGAAGGTGTCGCCGTCCTCGACGGGCTCGGGCAGGCCGAGCTCGGTCATCGGCACCAACTCGACGGGCAGGTCACCGAGGATCTGGCGCAGTTCCACCAACTTCTTGGCGTTTCCCGTGGCAAGGACGAAGCGCTGACTCATGCCTCGAACGCCGCCCGCTGGAGCATGAAGAGCTCTTCGCAGCCGGACACCGCGAGGTCCAGCATGGCGTTGAGCTGGTCGCGCCCGAACGCCGCCGCTTCTGCCGTGCCCTGGACCTCGACGAATCTCCCGTCACCGGTCATGACGACGTTCATGTCGACCTCGGCGACGCTGTCCTCCACGTACGGCAGGTCGAGGACCGGGATCCCGTCGACGATGCCGACGCTGACCGCGGCGATCTGGGTCGTGAGCAGGTCCTCGTGGCCCAGGACACGCAGGGCGCGGCCCAGCGCGACCCAGCCCCCGGTGATCGCTGCCGTACGGGTGCCGCCGTCGGCATCCAGGACGTCGCAGTCGACCGTGATCGTGACGTCCGGCATCTTCTCGAGGTCGACGGCTGCGCGCAACGATCGCCCGATGAGCCGTTCGATCTCCTTGCCCCGACCGTTGGGGCCACGGCGTGCACGACGGTCGGTGGAGCCGGGGAGCATCGAGTACTCCCCCGTGACCCAGCCGACCTTGTCGCGCCATCGGGGCGCACCGTCCTCGAGGTTGGCGGCGCAGATGACTCGCGTGCCACCGAACTCGACGAGGCACGAGCCCGCGGGCTGACGCTGCCAGTCGGCGGTCATCTGGACGGGGCGCAGTTGGTCGTCGGCACGACCGTCGGGGCGAGTCACGGTGGGCTCCAGCTCGGGGACCGGCGACCCTAGGTCGGGCGTCTCAGCGAGGGTCAGACCTCGTGGACCTCGCGGTCGTTGACCTGGATGACGTCCTCGCGGCCCAGGGCGTCGACGGCATCGGACTGGATCCGTTCGCGGTCGGAGCCGCCGGCGACGTGCGTCAGGAGCAACCGCCCCACTCCGGCGTCTCGCGCCACCCGCCCCGCGCCACCACCGTCGACGTGGATGCCCGGCGGGCGACCCTCCATCGAGTCCCAGGTGGCCTCGCACAGGAACGCGTCCGCCCCCTGGGCGGCGGTCACCAGCTGTTCGCCGCCGGCGGTGTCGGACGAGTAGACGAGCAGCCGGTCATCGTGGCGGATGCGCATCGACAAGGTGGGCACGGGGTGGACCGACGGCAGGAAGTCGAAGCCCAGGGCGCCGATGTCGAGGTGCCCCCCAGCTTCGACCGTCCGAGCATCGAAGACCCGGTTGAAGGACAACGTGGAGTCGGTGCTCAGCAGGCTGGTCAAGAACGAGAGCACGTCCGGAGCGGCGTAGACGGGGAGGGGCGGGAAGTCGTCCACGGTGTCGAGCAGGGCGTAGAAGGAGCCGATCAGGTCGACGCAGTGGTCGATGTGCCGGTGCGAGATCACGATGGCGTCGAGGTCGCGCAGGTCATGGGCCAACTGGAGGTTGCCCGTGGAGCCGTTGCCGCAGTCGACCATCACCCGGCTGTCCTCGGCCTCGACCAGGTAGCCCGAGCAGGCGCGCCCCGCGGAGGGATGCGTGCCAGCCGAACCGAGGACCGTGAGTTGCATCAGCTCAACCAGTACGCCGGGCCGGGGACACGCAACAGGACGTCCTGGTCTCCCAGTCGCCACACGATCGTGCGCGCTTCCCAGCCACCGCCGCCGCCGAGGTCAGCGACCAGCGAGACCGACAGGGTGAACGGACCACCGAGCTTCAGGGCGCCGTCCTCCGCGGGCGGGAAGAACTGGCCGCCGACCTGCTGGACGACCGCACCGAGGGCCCACGGGCCGGTGTCGCCGACCAGTTCGCCCTTCGTCGGCAGGACCTGTTCGGACTCGACAGTGGACACGAGGGTGAAGGTGATCTCGGCCCGGTTGAGGTCCATGCCCCCACCGACGAACTCGCCCCGCGCCTTGAGCGCCGAGGCATCGACGGAGATTCCGACCGTGCCGAGTTGGCAGGTGGGCAGGACGGTGCCGTCGGGGCGGACGCACCATTCGATGCCCTCGGAGGTGGCCACGACCACGAGCGGCACGCCGGCGACCGTCACGAGGCGTTCGGATTCGACCTGCGCGCCCTGGCTCAGGATGCCCGCGATGTCCTGCTCGAGGCGATCGGGGGCGTCGGCGAAGCGCGAGGCGAAGCGGTCGTCCCACGTGGCGATGAACCCCGGTGCGTCACCGTTGGCGTAGAACTCGCCGACCAGTGATGCGGCGTCCTCGTAGGGCTGGTTGCTGGCGCCACCGATGATGCCGGAGCCGGCAGCCAGCAGGCCGACGAGCCCGACGGCCAGCACCGTTCGTGCCTTTCGCGGCGTCCTTGCAGCAGCTTCCACGGTCGCACCCTCGCCCACGATCTTCTCCTGACCGGCCGCCTGCCCCCGGACCGGTCAGGCCCAGAGTGTCGAGGAGATCTTTTCCGCAATGTCCTCGACCGAGCCCGCAGCATAGGCGCCGGTCGAGAGGTACTTCCATCCCCCGTCCGGCGAGAGGGCGACGATCGTTGACCCCTTCGGCAGGCGCTTGCAGACGCGGATCGCGACCGCAACGGACGCACCGGTGGACACCCCCGCGAAGATTCCCTCGTCTGACGCGAGTCGGCGCGTGGCCTCCAGCGCCTTGAGCGAGTTCACCTTGATGCGCGAATCCAGGACCGACTGGTCGAGGACCTCCGGCACGTAGCCCTCGTCGAGGTTGCGCAGCCCGTAGACCAGTTCGCCGTACTCCGGCTCCGCCGCGAAGATCTTGATGTCGGGGTTGTGACGCTTGAGTCGACGACCGACGCCGGTGACGGTGCCGCCGGTGCCCAGGCCCGTGACGAACGCATCGATCTCCGGGACGTCCTGCAGGATCTCCGGAGCGGTGGTCTCATAGTGGGCCAGCGGGTTGGCCGGGTTGCCGTACTGGAACGGCATGTAGACGTCGGGATCGGCGGCGGCCATCGCCTGCGCCATCCGGACGGAGCCGTTGGATCCCTCGGTCGCCGGGGAGGAAACGATGTCGGCGCCGTACATCCCCAACAGTTGCCGACGTTCCTCGGAGGTGTTCTCCGGCATCACGCACGTCAGGTGATAGCCCTTGACGCGGCACAGTGCCGCCAGCGCGATCCCGGTGTTGCCCGACGTGGGCTCGAGGATCCGCTGCCCGGGCTGCAGATCACCGTTCTTCTCTGCCTGCTCGATCAGGTACTTCGCGACGCGGTCCTTGACGGAGCCGGTCGGGTTGTGGCCTTCGAGCTTCAGGTAGATCCGGTAGCCGGGAGGCGACAGCTTCGGCAACCCCACGACGGGGGTGTTGCCGACGGCCTGCGCGATGTCGTCGAAGCGCACCGATCAGCCGCCGGCGACGGCGGGCATGATCGAGACCTCGTCGTCGGACTCGACCTTGGTGTCCAGGCCGTCGAGGTAGCGGATGTCCTCGTCGTCGACATAGACGTTCAGGAAGCCGCGGAGCTGGCCGTCCTCGAAGAGTTTGTCGTCGAGGTCGGGGTACTGGCCGGTCAGCGCGGTGAAGACCTCGCGGACGGTCGCGCCGGCGGCGGTGGGCTTGGCCTCGCCATCGGTGTGCTTGCGCAGGACGGTGGGGACGCGGACGGTCGCCATGGGATGCTGCCTCTGGGTGGATCAGGGGGGAGGGTACGAACGGCCTCGCCTACGGTCGGCCGTCGGGAGTGCCAACGCACGTAAATGTCCGGATATTTCCTTGCGACGTCTCACGAAGCAGCAGGTTCGCCGCGCGGCCATCGCCGCCAGTGGACTCGACCGCGCCCGCCCCGGACGGGTCGACGTGCGCCACTTCCGTCGCGTCCTGGCCGACCTCGACGTCGTGCAACTGGACTCCGTGAACGTCCTCACCCGAGCCCATGACCTGCCATTCTTCAGCCGACTCGGCAGCTATGACCGCGAGGCGCTGCGCCGGTGGCTGTGGCACTCCCGCGAGGCGTTCGAGTGCTGGGCGCATGTCGCCTCCGTGATGCCGACCGAGGCCTGGCCGCTGCTGCGTCATCGGCAACTGGAGAACGACCACCCGTGGACCAGCGTCCAGCGAATGATGGACGAGAACCCCGGCTATGTCGATGCCGTGCTGGCCGAGGTCACCGAGCACGGCCCACGTGGCCTTGCCGAACTGCACGATGGAGGGCCGCGCTCCAAGGAGCACTACTGGGGCTGGTCCCCCGGCAAGAAGGCCCTCCACTGGCTCTTCGAGGCCGGGCGGATCGCCGTGCATGAACGGACCCCCACCTT